>NZ_JBSRVI010000056.1:0-16233 GCF_055134445.1 Arcticibacterium sp. | reverse complement strand
AATATGCCTATAAGCTAGAAAACTTCCATAAGCAGTGGATTGAAACCAATGAAGTGGGCACGGCGAACCTTTCTAATATTCCACCTGGAAACTACATTTTAAAAGTTCGCTCTATCAGCAGTTCTGGGAGCTATGTAGAAAACCAAATGATGGTGCATATAAAACCGCCTTTCTGGAAAACCATATGGGCATTTTTTCTTTATGCCATTTTGTTAATCGGATTAACCATTGCTGGATTTAAATATTACAGCGAGCGTTTAAAACTTAAAAACTCCCTGCTTTTTGAGAAGAAACAAAGACAGCTAGAAACTGAACTTAACGAAGAAAGGGTCCGCTTCTTCACTGGTTTCTCTCACGAGCTAAAAACACCCTTAACCTTAATAATGGCTTCTGTAGACGACCTCGCTGAGGACGCCAAAGACAGTTTCCATGAAAAGGGTTTTAAAATGGTGCAGCGAAATGCCCGATATCTGCTAGATATGATTAATAAGCTTTTGGAGTTTAGAAAAACGGAATTGGACCTAAGCCAACTCAAGCCTTCCAATCACTTTATTGTAGACCAAATAAACCAGTGGGTAGAAGAATACCAACCGTTGGCTAAGCACAATAATATCCTGCTGAAAACTTATTTTCCTACAAAGGATTTCATTGCTGCCATAGATTTAGAAAAGATACAAATTGTGGTCAACAATTTACTTTCTAACGCTCTAAAATACTGTAGAGCAGGAGATCAGATAGACGTTTCTGTCCAAGAAAGAGAAAACGAATTTGAGATCATTGTAAAGGATAATGGTCCAGGAATAGAAAAAACATATCAATCGTTAATCTTTGATTGGTATTATCAGGCAGGCACAAAAAACACGCAAAAAGGATCCGGTATTGGCTTAGCCCTGAGTAAGAGATTTGTAGAAGAGCATTATGGTGAAATACAACTGGAATCCGAAGAAGGTGAAGGATGCACTTTTTCTGTGATTATTCCTAAGGTACTGGCAGCTGTAACGGAGAATACCGAAATTGAAAACTTCACCCAAGAAGCTGCACCACAAAGTCTTTGGACACCTGAAATTGTCGTACAGGAGCCTATTAATTTTGAAAACCTAAACAAGCCAGAAGATAGCCGTCCACTAATCCTACTGATTGATGATAATCCGCAAATTTTATCTTATTTGTCAGGCTTGCTAAAATCTAAGTTTAACCTCATTTTTGGTCAAGATGGAAACGTAGGTTTGGAACAAGCTACAAAGCACATTCCGGATCTCATCATTTCTGATGTAATGATGCCCGAGAAAAACGGTATAGACCTCTGTGGCATACTGAAAAGTCAAATGTCTACCACGCACATTCCAGTGATACTGCTGTCTGCCAAAGACAGCGAGGAGGCTATAACCAGCGGTTTGGCAAAAGGGGCAGACGATTATATCACCAAACCTTTTAATAGGAAAATACTGCTCGCCAGAATCCACAATCTGCTGGATGCCAAGGTGCGATTAAGAAGGTATTATAATGAAAATGAAACAACAGAAGAACCGCTCACCGATAGCCAAAAAAATGATGTAAAAAGAGAACAAAAATTCCTAAACGCTCTAGATCAAATTATTTTGGAACAAATGGCTCGGCAAAAATCTGACGTGGATACCATATCCCAGTTAATGGGTATGAGTAGAACTTCTATGTTCCGAAAAATAAAGGCCATAACAGGACAAAATATAAACCAATATATCAGGACGTATAAAATTAAACGTGCAGCCTATCTTATTTCTGAAGAAAAACTGGGCATAGCCCAAGCCGCCTATGAAGTGGGTTTTAACGACCAAAAATATTTCCGAAAATTGTTCAAAGAGCAGTTTGGTATGTTACCTTCTGAAATGACAAATAAACAGTAGTGAACCAACTATCACTAGCTTCTTGATGTCTCTAAATAGGACATCAAATGTCTCATTTTACAGTAAAAAATTGGATAAACAGTGACCTAATGAATCCTAAAAAGCTAACTGTGAGCTTAAAAGGGCAATTTTTGCATTTTCTTAACACTTCTTTAAGCAAAAGGCTTAAAACCATTTTTTACGCTAAATGCCTTAGCTTAGTGCTATGACTTCAATTTCTGTCCTGCTAAAAACAAATGAAAATCAAGATTCCTTTACTCGCTCCTCTTCTTATTCTTTTTTGCATTGTTCAAAGCATTGCTCAAAAACAACCCAATATCATTCTCATTTATGCCGACGACTTAGGGATTGGCATGCTAGGGCATGAAGGGCAAAAAATCATTACAACGCCACATATTGATAGGCTGGCGGCGGAAGGCATGCGATTTAAAAATGCCTATGCCAACATGCTTTGTGCTCCTTCTAGGGCTTCACTTATATCTGGCATGCACGATTGTCATGAAAATAGATTTGAAGTGACCCATGGTGGCATCTATAAAAAAGCAACAAATTCAAATCTTGCCGACATTGAAAAGACCATCAATAATGTGCTTTCACCTATTCCATCAGACCAAGTATTTTTAGGCGAAGTGGCTCAAAAGATGGGCTATAAAACAGCTCAATTTGGTAAACTAGAGTGGGGTTTTTCTGCTACAGATAAGCAAATGAAAAGACATGGATGGGATCATTATTTTGGGTATTTAGACCATGAAAGAGCCCATGGATTTTATCCTCCATTCCTTTTTGAAGATGGCAAGCTTGTAGAGATTGAAGGCAATACACTCTTAAATTCTGGAAAATCTGCTGAGCCAGAAACTCCAGAAGGTTTAAAAGAACGCTGGAATATGGAGGGTAAAAAAGTCTATTCTCAGAATCTCTTCATGGATAAGGTGCTTAACTTTATAGATGAGAATAAACAGAATCCTTTCTTTTTATATTTCCCTACCCAGCTGCCTCATGGTCCTGTTTCCATTCCCGAGGTTCACCCCGACTTTATTAACAATGATCGTTTAACTCAAATAGAGAAGGAATATGCATCCATGGTAAAAATGCTTGACGACAATGTAGGTCAAATACTTCAAAAGCTAGAAGCCTTAAATCTCGATGATCATACCATGGTCATTTTTGCCTCAGATAATGGTCACGAAATTTACTATGGTTTGGAAGGTCGTGTGCTAAAACCTTATACCAATATGCAAACCGGCGAGCGATTCAATGATTTAGATCAGAAATATTACAGTGAATTAGGTGGCGATGTTTTTAACGGAAACGGTGGTAGAGTAGGGATGAAAAGAAGTAATCTGCAAGGCGGCATTAATGTGCCACTGATAGTAAGATGGCCGGGGAAAATTCAAGAAGGATTGACCAGTGAAAGATTGGTAACCAATTACGATATACTGCCAACACTAGCCGAATTAACAGGCTTTAATAAAAACTATAAAACCGACGGCATTTCTTTCTTAAAGGAACTGCTAAACGGTAAAAAAGATAAGGAACACCCGTTTGTTGTTTATGCTTCTTTCACAGGACCTACGCTCATTACCAAAGACGGTTGGAAAATCAGAACCGACCTGATAAAAGATGCAGTAGAGCTTTTTTATTTACCGAACGATTTTAAAGAAGAAAATGACCTGTCTGAAAAGCAACCTAAAAGATTAAAAGAACTAAAAGCCTTACTCCTGAAAGCCTGCGACGGCGATTTAGACCATGGTCATTTCCAGAATAAAAACAATCTTGGGTATGGTAAATAGCTTCCTCTAAAGTGAATTCGAGCGTTGAAAAGTTTATGTTTTCCGACAAAGATTTCATTCATAATAGTACTCCTAAGAAACCAGAAGAGGGCTGCCGTTATACGGCAGCCTTTCTTTTTTCTAGTGCGTGTGAGCTAAATCTCCAGACTGAGACTTGGCATAAATGTAATAAGCTCCTTTAGTCACTATTTTAGTGCCTTCAAGTAATTCGTCTAGGAAATCTACCGCCACATAACCTTTATTTACAGCACCTGGAATTACCACATGCTTTTTAAAATCCGACATCTCACTATTACTGTTGGGTACAGAAAGGTAGATATAGGAGTTCTCTCCATCTTTAAAAATGGCTTCTTCGGGCAGAGCATTTACCGTTTTATTATTTAACCAAATCTCTGCATTGATAAATAAATCTTTCAAAAACGGAGGCTTTTTGCCATGTAAATGGCCATGAACTCTTACCGTCTTCGTTTCTTGATTAAACTCCTTCCCTATCACACTCACTTCTCCATCATATTTCTGATTTCCTAAAGCAGGTACGGTATAGCTAATTTCTTGTCCGACTTTAATGCCCGCAATATCCTTCTCAAAAATATCTAATTCTAAGTGCAGGTGGTCGTCTGCTACAATCTCCATCAGAGAGGCCGTAGCTTCAGCAAACATGCCATTATGCATCTTAATACTAGAAATATAACCACTCATTGGTGCTATTAGAGCTATCCGCTGCGTAATGGTCTCAGGAGTTAGTTTTTCTACAGAAATACCCAAGTAAGCCAGCTGCTTTGCCAAACTCATGGTTTTAGCTTCCAATACCGCCAATTCTGCCTCTGCAGTTTCTAAGGTTCTGGAAACCCCTGCCGCAGCATCAAAAAGCGTTTGCTGTCTGGCCTTTTCTAGTTTCTTCAGCTTTAATTGGGCTTTAGCTTCTAAATAATCCTGCTGCTTTATAATGAAGTCAGGGTTTTCTATGAAGGAAATCACCTCTCCCTTTTTAATAAAATTACCTTCTACATACTTTTTGCTGCCCACTATTATTCCAGACGCTTTGGCAGTGACAGAAGAATAGGCGTTTGGTGGAATACCCAAAGTACCAGCCGCCTTCACAAAACCGTTCACCTTCATGGTGCTTAATTCTCCAAGCTCTAATCCGATGGTCTGTACTTGTTTTGAGGTTAAATGAATGACGTTTTCAGGGGTAGCCATTATAGCCGTATTATCCACTGCTACGTTCTCTTCCTTTGTTTTTTCAGAGCCACAAGAACTAAACAATGCCACCGTGGCAATTGCTAAATATTTTATATAATGATGCATCTATTTATTGATTTATAAAAAATTGATAATTGGCTATAGCCTGATTAAGTGCCCATACTTGCTCTAAATAAGCCTTATGTGTACTGGCAGAAATTTGTAGGGTATTTAGAAGTTCCAAATATGGAAGCTCACCAGCCTCATAATTAAGTTGGGTCACTCTAATCATTTCAGGATTAACAGTTTGCAACTGCCCCTCGTAAAATGCTCTACCCTCTTCATAGATTTGAATGGCATTTTGAGCGGTATTAATGGCCAACTGAATTTTGATCTTTTCGCTGTCAATTTGTTGCTCCGCTTGCCTTACAGAAATTTTCTGTGCCGCTATTTTCTTTTTGAGTTGAGAATTAAAAATGGGCAAACTTATGCCTGCCTGAACACCATTTAGCCAGCCTCCTTGGTAATAGTTTTGTGCGGAATAACCCAAATGAAATCCAGGTTTCAATTGAGCCTTTATAATAGCTTCTTGAGATTTGGCTATTTCCATTTCTTGTTCCTTCATCTTCAAGCTGGCAATACTTTCAAAGTCAAAACTGCCATAACTCATAACCTCTGGCACAGCCGAAGTAGTGAGTTGATCGCTGCTGTTGATCTGAAATGCCAAAGCTTTCTCGAGATTAAGTATTTCAATTTCAATTTGCCTTTTAAGCAATCCATATTCGGCACTTTTAGCCTTCAGGTTTAATGTTTCCATAGGATTAGCAGAACCTGTTTCTAATCTTAGTGCGGCTGTTTTTTGATAAGTCTCATATGTTTTGGTTTGCTGCTCATAAAGACTAAAAAGCTGCTTTTTAAACTGAATGTTGTAAAACAACAGCCTTACGTTCCTTTTCAATTCCGTCATGGTAAGGCTTTTGCCTATCTCATTTTGCAACACCTTATGGTTTTGTAAATCGTTTGCCGCTTTAAAAACACTTGGATTTTCAAAATTTTGCCTAAGCACGAGCTGATTCACTTGCTGACCATACAGCTTTTCATTGATAGCATCCGACTGGTAATTGAAATCTGTATTTCCCGGATTGTATTTCAAATTTTGTAACGATTTGCTTTGTTCAATAGCCAAGTTTGACGCCCTCATCTCTGGATGATTTTGAATAGCCAAATCAATAGCAGTTTCTAGATCAACCTCTCTTTTCTGTGCATAAGAAGAAATCGAAATACCTAAAAAGAAAACAAGGATGAGAGCCAGTTTGCCATTAATGATCGCTTCTTTTCGTTCACTCCATTTCTCTAACCAATAATACAGAATTGGTATAATGATGAGTGTTAAAAACGTGGCAGTAAGTAGTCCACCTATCACTACGGTAGCCAGCGGACGCTGCACTTCAGCTCCACCTGAGGTAGAAATGGCCATGGGTAAGAAACCGAATGACGCCACTGTGGCCGTCATTAAAACAGGCCTTAACCGCACTTTGGTACCTTCAATAATTCGATCTACCACATTGCTCATTCCTTCATCTTTTAGCTGGTTAAAATACCCTATCAATACAATTCCGTTTAAAACGGCCACGCCAAACAATGCAATGAAGCCAATACCGGCTGAAATACTAAAAGGCAGCCCTCTCAGCTGCAATGCCCACACACCGCCAATGGCAGACAAGGGAATGGCGGTAAAAATGAGACCGGCTTGCGACAAGGAACCAAAAGTGAAATACAAAAGAATAAAAATAAGCCCAAGGGCTATAGGCAGGGCAATCGCCAAACGAGCATTGGCCTTTTTTAAGTTTTCAAACTGCCCGCCATAGGTAAAGTAATAACCAGACGGTAGCTGAAGTTTGGCCTCTAATTCCTCTTGAATACTGGACACCAATGATTCTACGTCTGTATCTCCCACATTGACACCTATAACGATACTCCTTTTGGTGTTTTCTCTTGATATCTGCATTGGAGAGTTCTTTAGAGAAATGTCAGCAATAGAACTCAAAGGAACTTGGCTGCCATTTTTCAAAGTGATAAATAGATTTTTGATATCTTCAACGCCCGTTCTATTTTCTTGGTCTAGTCTTATAACCAAGTCGAATCGTTTTTCGCCCTCATATATAATTCCAGCTTTTTCGCCCGCAAAAGCAGAGCGAACCACTTGATTCACCTCTTTTATATGCAAGCCATATTGTGCCATTCTATCATAATTATAATCAATAATTACCTGTGGCATACCTATGGTTTGTTCCACATTGATAGTGCCCACACCCGCAATTTGGGCAATGATCTGTTCTGCTTTTTTAGCATTGACATGTAGTAAATCCAAATCGTCTCCAAAAAGTTTGATGGCAATATCTGCCTTTGTCCCAGTCATTAATTCATTAAACCTCAATTGAATAGGCTGAGAATATTCATAAGCTACGCCCGGAATTTCCATTAAAGAAGCATCTAGTTTTTGAAACATTTCCTGCCTATTTGATGCCGTGGTCCATTCTTCTTTTGGTTTCATAACTAGCGTATAATCTCCTATCTCAACAGGCATGGGATCTGTCGGTATTTCTGACGAACCAATATTTACCACCACCTCTTCTATTTCCGGAAACTCTGCCAATAACTTCTTCTGAATGACCTTGGCTGTTTCCACACTTTGACTTAGAGAGCTACCCGGAGGTAGAATCTGTTGAATAGCCAAATCTCCCTCTTCTAACGTAGGAATAAACTCACCGCCCATCTTTGAAAAAACGATATAACTTACTATAAAAAGTACAAACGTACCACCCATAAAAAGGGTCTTAAAACGCAAGGCTAAATCTAAAATTGGGGTATATAATTTCTGAAAGAAATCAATGATTCTGTCGGCGATGGTTCTCTTATTACTCACCTCTTTTTTCAAAAACAAGGCAGACATCATAGGCACATAAGTAAGCGACAAAATAAGAGCTCCTGTAATGGCCAACATGACGGTTTGAGCCATCGGTTTAAACATTTTGCCCTCTATACCCACCAAAGCTAAGATAGGTATATACACCATGAGTATGATAATTTCGCCGAAGGCAGCAGAACTTCTAATCTTCTGAGATGAGTTTATCACCTCATTATCCATTTGATTCTGAGTCATCTTTTTACCTCCATAACCCACCTGCAATCGATGTACCACAGACTCAACTATGATAACCGCCCCGTCTACGATTAATCCAAAATCTATAGCTCCTAAACTCATGAGGTTGGCCGAAATACCCAGCAGGTTCATCATGGAAACAGCAAAAAGCATGGCAAAAGGAATAACAGAAGCCACAATAAGCCCTGCACGCCAATTTCCCAATAAGATAACCAAGATGAAAACTACAATAAGCCCACCTTCAATCAGGTTTTTCTCTACCGTACCCATGGCAGTACTTACTAGTTTATCTCTGACTAAATAGGGTTCTATGATTACACCTTCGGGTAAAGACTTTTGAATCTGTAACACCCGCTCTTTCACCAGTTCAGTAACCTCTGCGGAGTTAGCTCCTTTAAACATCATCACCTTTCCTCCCACCACTTCTTTGCCATTTCTAACCATGGCACCGTATCGCAGGGCTTTTCCAAACTGAACGGTGGCCACATCCTTAATTAAAATAGGAATATTGTTTTTTTCGGATACCACAATATGCCCGATATCCTCCAAAGACTTGGCAATGCCGTCTGTTCTTATATAATACGTGCTCGGATTTTTCTCAATATATCCGCCGCCCGTATTTTCATTGCTACTTTCCAAGGCTTCAAAAACCTCAGTAATACCAATGCCCATCGACTTCAGTAAATTGGGATTTACAGCAACCTCGTATTGTTTAAGATGACCACCAGCGGAGTTAATCTCTGCTACTCCGGGTATTCCAGAAAGCTGACGTTTCACTATCCAATCTTGAATGGTTCTTAAATCGGTATCGGAATACTTCTCTTCAAAACCGGGCTCAGGAATTACCACATACTGGTAAATCTCTCCCAAACCTGTAGAAATAGGTGCCAGTTCGGGTGTTCCGAGTCCTTCAGGAATATTACTTTGAGCCTCTTTCAAACTCTCTCCTACAAGCTGACGAGCCAAATAGATGTCGTAATCTTCTTCAAAAACTACGGTAATGACCGATAAACCAAACCTTGAAATTGACCTGATTTCTTCTGTTTTTTGAAGATTTTGGAGAGAGAGCTCAATGGGGGTGGTGATAAACTGTTCAATCTCCTGTGTAGCCAAGGTGGGAGAAGTGGTGATAATCATCACCTGATTATTAGTGATGTCTGGTACAGCATCAATGGGTATTTGGCGAATGGAGAATATTCCCCATACACTCAGGGCAAGCATAAATAGCCCTATTATAAACTTATTCTGTACAGAATAAGCAATTATCTTATCAAACATAAATTGAATTTTAAAACCTTAGAATGGAATGATTTGGACGTAATACGCCCTAGAAAAGGCTTAAACTTGGCTAGGAGGATGCCAGACACCGGCAGAGTAATCGCCAGTATAATTAAAGGAATAATAAAATGTATAAGTAAAACGAGCGGGAATCCAGATTTTAATGGGAACCAAACTGAGGTCAAAATGAAATGAGGAGCCACAGCATTGGCAAAGGCAAAATGGACTACAGTCGTCTTCGTCACCTTCTTGGTGTTGATGCGTTCTATCCACTAATCTAGCTCCATCCGTATTACCTTTTACAGATAATAGAAAATCGTCTCCGCATGGCATAATAGCCATTAGCAGCACCGAAAGGGACAATATGAAGGTTGTAAATCTCAACTGCCGGCAAAAGTACAAGAAAATAGAATGCAACACATCTGCAAAACGCTTTAGGTTTCTAAATTAGAATTAGTCTTGGTTGGTTGCGTAAAAAAGGAGTGGTCTGTTAAGGGAATTACCTTAGGCATGATAGCCAAAACACTTGTTAGCATAGCCTCCCAAAAGCATAAAACCCGGTTGATGCATTGGAGAAACGTAATGAGTTTTAAAAATCAGACATTTAAAATCAATCACAATAGCGGTGCTATGCCAATCTCGCTTAAATGGATTTACGAACTGATTTGAAGCAATTTAGCTACTCTCCCGATAAAATCGGGAGAGTAGCTAATGCATAAAGCGGGTTAAAGAAATTATAGAAGTGAATAAGTCACAACAAAAAATAATTAGGAAGCATTAAAAGTTTTAACATCCAGTACTACTGATGTAAGCCCGTTGACTTTAAAGCCTTAAGCATTTTTTCTGGCTGGTCTGTTTGCAATACATTAGCACCATTTTGTAGGAAATCCATTAAAAGGTCGCTACTTCCTTCTGTTAAGGATTTATCAATTTTGCCAAAGGCATTAATCCAAACTTTAATCTTTTTAGACTTCATATCGTCTACCAAAGCTTTGGTATAAAAACTTGGGTCAATATGAATAATAACAGGGTTGAAAATACGAATAGCCTTGGCCACCTCTTTATCAGAATGCGTTCTTGGCATAAGGTACAGGCTAGGATCTATCCTTTTTATCTTCCTTAATACACTATAATCGCTATCAAAAAAGAAGACTTGATCCTGCATCAATGATTTTTGAACTTCCGCTACAACAGGTCTAATATTCTTCAATTTTAAGTCCAAGTCTATCAGAATATGACCCTTTGTAAGCTGGAAGACCTCCTCCAAAGTTGGAATTTGCTGGTCGCTCAAAGTGCCATCGGCATTTTTTAGTCTAAACTTTCTAAGCTCCTCAAAAGTGTAAGTCTCCAATGCCCCTGTTCCGTTGGTGGTACGGTCTATTGTACCGTCATGCATTAACATGGGCACGCCATCTTTTGATGTTTTGACATCAATCTCGATAATATCAATCCCCTCTTTAATAGCGTTTTCTACGGATCGTAGAGAGTTTTCTGGTGCGGCATTATGGGCAGCCCTATGAGCGGCTACCAAAACAGAGGAGGCATGCTCTCCAAAAAAAGCATTTTGAAGATAATCCCCACCCTCCTGACTATAAACCGCTGGTCCAATCAGTAAAAATAGAAGTGCTGTTTTAACAGCATTTTTGTAATTCATGGCTATAAAGCAAAGGTTTTTCATAGTATAAGTTTTCATGGCTCTAAAGCAGTGGTTAGGTAATTATCTGCTTTAGTATTTATAGTTTCATGGCTATAATCCTTTCTATTTTTGTGGTTACGGTTAAATAAATTTCATGGCAAAAAGTGCCTTTAAATGGCTTATAGTTTCATGGCTATAAAGCATTTTTTTATGTCATTATAATGTTGAATAAATGTTTCTTGGTAGAAGGCTATTTCTTTTTATGTCTTCTTTCTGGAGTATCTGGAATCTGATTGATAAGCACGTTTGGTTTCTTTCCGTTTTTCTTTAAAATAAAGGAGTCGTATAGGTCACCTGAGCCCGTGAAGGCTTTATAATGTACTAAATCTTCTGCTACCGTAATCACCTGAAACAGCTGCGTATTTTCTGCCTTTCGCTCCATCCAGCTTTCTTCATAGGTCATGTCATACATTTTAGGACCACTTACAGAAACCACATACATGGTACCAGATTCTTTAGATTTCACAGAAGAACCTGTAGACACATTATTGGCTGTTCCTCTTCCATAAGCATGGTCATGCCCTTGCAAAACTAAATCTACTCTGTGCTTGTCAAAAATAGGCTTGAAAGTATCCCTCAATTTCACATTATCTCTGTTCGGTTTAGTAGAGTAAACTGGGTAATGAAGGGTTATAACCGTCCATTTTTTAGGATTGTAAGTCAAAACAGAATCTAACCAATCTGCTTGAGCCTTACTATAAAAAGGAGATTCGTCAATCTGCTCTGCATCTAAGGAAATCACCTTCATCTCAGGGTAATTGATTTCATAACAAGTCTCTTCCAATCCCTTTACGCCATTTAGCGGTAGATTAAACTGCGGCCTCCACTGTGGCGATAGTTTTACATTCCTGTATTCATGATTTCCGGGCGTCATGATACTTGGTACCTGAGCATGAATAAAACCACCCGCATGAAACCACTCTCCCCACTCCACATCTCTGTTATGAGCATTTATCAAGTCGCCAGCGTGAAGCATAAAATCTATCTGCGGCATGGTATGATAAGCCTCTCTAATGATTCTAGACCACATAGACTTCACTTCGTTTTGAGCATCGCCAAAATACACAAAGGATATAGGAGAATTCTTACCAGGCATGGTGATTTGAAACCACTCACTCCAGCTTGCTCCTGCCCCTACTCTATAAACATATTTCTGGCCTGGTTCCAAGTTTTTAATGATCCCTCCGTGATAATTGGCCTTTACAACTGGCTCATTCTCCCGCTCCACCACTAGGGTTTCTGTGATGGCTTTTAGGCTCATAACAGCATCTCTAAACTCTGGACCATGTGTGGCCTTAGCATATTCTATAATACCTTCCCTCACATTTAAAGAGGTTCTCCAGTTTACGGCCACCGATGTAATTGGGTCTTCTGTAAGGTTTAGTATGATTCTGTCGGGGACATTACTTGGAAAAAGTAATTTATGATCTGCAAACTGACTCATCAAAGAATCTAGATGTGCATAACCATGACTGTGCTTTGAACCGCCGTGTGTATGCTGTAAATCTTGAGCAAATGAAGTGCTTAAAACAGAACAAAGTAAAAGCGAGTAAAATACTGACTTGCAGTACGTTAACCTAACTTTAAATTTCATATTTAGATTTGATTTATTATTAATAGTTAACTATTTTTGTCTCAGTTCCTACCTGAACATATCCCCATGTTCACCCTTAAGACTCCCAGTTCACTAAAATGGACTACTCGTTTTAAGAAGTATTTCTAAAAAAAATATTCCCAATTTCTCGTAAACAATGGTGTTCTAACATATGCCATTATTGACCCAAAAAAAATGAAATTAAAAAACTTAATTTTCGGACTTTTTCTGTCCGCCATCCTTTTCCAATCTTGCAGACAACAAGCCAAGGTTGCAGAGGTAAATTCTATCAATGCCTTAGAAAGTTACATTGCCAAGGCAGATACTGCTTATCAATGGGCTGTTACAGACAGTTTTGAACTAGATTCCGTAAAAGGGTATCAACTTATTATGACCTCTCAAGTTTGGCAAGGCATCACATGGAAACACCAGCTTACGGTTTTTGTACCAAAAGAGGTAGCATACACGGGTTCGCTCCTATTTATATCTGGCGGAAGCAATGAGGAATCCGAACCTAATTTAAGAAGCAACACAGACGAGCTTTCAACAGATCTGGCTAATATGGCTATAAAAAACAAAGCCGTGGTTTCATTGATAAGACAAACGCCCAATCAGCCACTCTTTGGTGATTTAACAGAAGATGCACTGATATCATATACGCTACACAACTTCAAAAAAGACGGCGATTATAACTGGCCGCTACTTTTTCCTATGGTAAAAAGTGTCATTAGAGGTATGGATGCGGTTCAAGCGTTTGCCGATCAAAAATTACATAAGAAAATAGAGAAATTCACCCTGTCTGGTTATTCAAAAAGAGGCTGGACCACTTGGTTAACAGGCTCACAGGATAAAAGAGTAGAAGCCATAGGACCGATGGTGATAGACGTCCTGAATATGCCAGTTAGTTTGCAGTATCAAATATCTACTTGGAACGATTACAGCATCGAGATTCAAGACTACGTGGCTCTAGAAATACCCCAATCTATGGCGTCTGATACGGGTACTTACTTGGTAAATATGATTGACCCTTATTCTTATAGAAAGCAATTGACCATGCCTAAAATGATTTTCATTGGAACCAATGACCCATACTGGCCAGTAGATGCTATCAAAAACTATTACGACAGTATTCCTGGTGAAAACTACATTCATTATGTGCCCAATGCAGGTCACGATTTAGCAGGCGGGAAACAAGCCATGGAGGCCTTAGGTGCTTTTTGGGGCAACACACTTCAAAAAAGACCTTATCCAGTTTGCACATGGAAGACGACTTCTACTAGCAAAGGAATGGATATCAATATCAAGACCTCCGCAGACAAGTTGATAGACGTGATAGTATGGACGGCAAGTTCTGAAGACAGAGATTTCAGAAATGACGAATGGACCTCTAAAAGCCTTGGTCTTAAAAACGTTTCTAGCGTAGATGTCTCTACCGAATTGGCAGCCTCCGGCTTCAAAGCAATTTATGTGGATTTAAAATACCAAGATGCCACTGGAGGTACTTTTACAGAAAGCACCAGAATGTTTGTTTTGGACAGTAAGGAGTTGCTGTAATTCTTTTTTTTGACTCTCATTTAGCCCATCTCTTCTAGGAGTGATGGGCTTTTTGCGTTTTTGGGGTTCGAAACGCTTAAGATTGATATTTTTAAATATCAATTCCTGCAGCATCAATATACCCCGTTCGGGGTATTGCCTTCCCGTCAAACTTGAACTAGTTTTAATAACTGTTCATTTAGCCTTACAAAATCATGATTTATACAGAGAAAGAACTTATCAATCTACATAAATGCTCTGTCTTCAAACTTGACGCTCTTACGTATCTTAATGAAGAAATGATAGTAGATATAGGTGAAGAAACCGATTCTCTCATTTCTGTCAATAGGTCTCAGGATTTTTCATACGGAGTCCTAAGTCCAAAAAGTTTGGCGTTTTATGGCAGGACTCAAAAGAATTAAATCAAGAAGATAGTTCATTTGTTTTGGATCGTTTGCAAAACAGAACTATTGAAAGAATTCTACCTGCACTAGTAAACTTTTACCAAAATGGGGATCAAAACACCACATTTACAGATATTCAAGTGGTAAGGAGAGACATTGACCAACCATTCCAGAATATCTTGACAACATCGAAAATAAGCTCTAACGGTAATTTTTTAACATTCAACCTTCCTACTGAGGAGCTTGGCTCTATGGGCAAGAAAATGGAAAGAGAGCTGGAAATCTCTAAAAAGTATCAACAAAGACTACCTCAGTTTCTAAAGCTAACTAAAAAAGAAAAGCTGGTGCTCACGCTCTTATCAGAGGGATATACCAATGCCGAAATAGGGCATCAATTACTGTGTTCTCGGCACACTATAAGAACGCAAAGGATTTGTATTTACAAAAAACTAGATATCAAAAGTTTAAAAGAGGCCATTAATTGGGCTATTATGTTTAATCTAATCTAAAAGATGGTTTACACCGAAAAAGAACTCCTTCACATTCATTCTTGTGCCATTTACAAACTTGATGGCCTTACAGCATTTAATCAGCAGAAAGCCTTAGACTTAAGCGAAGAGACTAAAACAATGGTTTTCACCAATAAAGGAGAAGATTTTTCCTACGGTTTAATGAGTCCTGTTGGCCAATCTTTTTATAATCGGTCATTAAAAGAATTAAACAATGAGGATAGTCAATTTGTATTTGACCGCATTCATCCTGAAACAGCTGAACGCTTAGTTCCAGCCTTCCAAAGTTTTTACGCAACGAATGACAAACATGATGTTTTTACCGATTTACAGAAAGTACGAAGAGACATTGACAGACCTTACGAACATGTTTTGACTTCTACTAAAGTTAGTCATAATGGAGACTACTTAACTTTTTGTCTTCCCATATCAGAATTGGGGCGGTTAGGTGCTAAAATTCAAAGAGAACTTGAAATCAGCCATTCTTTTCAAATAAACCTAAAACGGTTTCTACAACTAACCATTCGCGAAAAAGAAGTTACAAGGCTAATTTCCATCGGTTTCACAAACAAAGAAGTCGGTAACTTTCTTGGAATTAGCCATCATACCGTAAGAACTTTAAAAATGTATATCTACAAAAAACTAGAGGTACATACCTTAAAAGAACTAATCAGGTTTGCAATCACATTTAATTTAGTCTGACATTGACCAACACTAAACTTAATAACAAACCAAAAAAAACACCAGAAATCACTGGAGACAAGGCCTACATTCCTGCAATGTTGTCTTCCGAAAAGTATATTCCACTAAACCTGACCACACTTACAAAAATTAATCTAAAAAGGGTTTTAGAGCTGGAACGCTTTAGAATAAGCCATGAATTAACTTTTAGTAAACTAACCAAAAGAGAAGTCAAAATCATGGCCTTACTTGCGGAAGGCTTTACTCGTAAAGAAATAGGAGAACAACTATTCACTTCCCCAAACACAGTACGAACACACCGCAACAACATCTACAAAAAACTGGAAATATCCCGATTTTCGGACCTAATACTCTATGCTAGAGCTTTTGATTTAACATAGATAAAGTACTATATCATAACACTTTAACTATCATTCACTACCTAGAAGGTTCTAAAAATACGCAAAACGTCGTATTGACTGCCTATGCCCTCGTTTCTAGCTTTGTAATGTACAAGAAG
>NZ_JBSRVI010000055.1:0-13234 GCF_055134445.1 Arcticibacterium sp. | reverse complement strand
TTTATTGACACTCCGGAAAGCCAGCATTTTTTATAGCCATTATATATAACCAACCCTTATAAATCATGACCCTATGAAGCTAATATTCTCAATTTTAATACTCCTAGTAATCGGGAGTGGTTGTAAAGTCAATAAAAAGAATGTACCGAATACAGAAGGTTTAGAAAATCATATAACCTTGGTTAATAACAAAACCGAAAAAAAGGTAGATGTTTTGATTGATAAAGATCTGTTTACCTCCTATTTATATTCTGATGAAATTTCGGTGCTTAAAAAAACTGCCCTTTATCCAATTATTGCCGCAAACGGCCAGACCGTTACCCGTGGATACCCACTGAATACCCGCCCAAATGAAAGAACTGATCACCCACATCATATTGGAGCTTGGTTTAATTTTGGAGATGTAAACGGCCTTGATTTTTGGGGCAATTCCGATGAAATTACAACCCCAAAAGAAAAGCTAGGTACCATTAGGCATGAAAAAATAGTCGCTTTAGAAAATGGAGAAAAAAAAGCTTCTATGGAAGTGCGAGCCAATTGGTTAAATCCAGATGGTTCTGTGCTATTGAAGGAAGAAACCAAATTTGTTTTCTATGCCGAGAAAGGCAAAAGGATTATTGATAGAATTACCACCTTAGAGGCTCAAAGTGAGATAGTTTCATTTAATGATACCAAAGAGGGCATGTTTGCCATAAGAACAGCTAGGGAACTGGAGCACCCAAGTGATAGCCCAGTTAACTTAAGTGACGAAAATGGCCATAAAACTACGGTAAGGGTGGTAGACAATACTGGTGTGAGCGGAAATTATATGAGTAGCGAGGGAATGGAAGGAACCGATGTGTGGGGAACAAGAGCCAAATGGATGGCACTTTCTGGAACCATCAATAAGGAAGATGTTACGCTTGTCATTATGGATGAGCCACAAAATGTAGGGCACCCTACCTATTGGCACGCCCGTAGTTACGGTTTATTTTCTGCTAATCCCTTTGGGCAAAAAGCATTTACAGACGGTAAAGAGGCATCCATGAATTTTTCGCTCAAACCGAATTCCTCAGTTACATTTACCTATCGGATAGAAATATTGAATGGTCATTATAGTAGGGAACAGTTGGAAACCGAATATCAAAAATTCATTCATGATTAAGACAACTTTCCTCAAGCAGCACATTTCACTTCAAGGTGTTTTCTAATACTATGACGGACGGACTTTCGGTCAGCCATTTTTTACTGATTCCAGTGGTATCGCCTTGGGCAAGAAACTGAACATTAGAACCCAGTACTATGTCAATATCACCATCGCCATCCATGTCTTCGGCATCCATAACCATCCATCTTCCTTTAGATGCTTCGGGAAATGAAAAGGCCTTAAACGTTAAATTTCCTTTGTTTTCTAAATACACAAAGCTTTCCTGAGGATTATCAAGATAATCTGGGAAATAAGAAATTGATGCTATATCTAGATCGCCGTCTTGGTCATAATCTCGAGGTATGGCTTTATAAGCACCATTTTGATGGTAGAAATAGCTCTGAACAAAATTGAATTTCCCATCATTTAGAAAAATATATACACCATGATATGCCTTTAGAATTGGCGTTTTGTCGGCATTATCTCCACATACATACATGATATCATCATAACCATCATTGTTAAAATCTGCCAGCTCCATGTATTGGGAGCCATATAAGGGTGAAAATGACAGCAGCCTTTTTTCCTTGAACTTACCATTGCCTTGGTTTTCATAATAGAAAATACCTTCATCTCCTTGGGCCATCAGTGCAAATATATCGTTCAAGCCATCTCCATTGGAATCTTTAATGATTGCTTTTATAGCACCTGGTCTAGCATTTAAAATTCTGGCTTTATACGTGTCATTCCCTTTATTTTCATACCAAACAAGTTTTCCTGTTAAATCGCCAAATTCACAGGCCACAATATCCTCAAGACCATCATTATTCAGGTCACCGTATTCCATGGAAACGGGACGTTGTAAGTTGGAAATTAGTGCAGTTCTATGGTCGTTTTTATTGAAATCAATTTTCTGTACGGCACCATGACTCAAATCGTTGGGATAAAAGTTTCTGCCTATGGTAGACAAATATGCTGTTCCCGATTTTTCTCGGTAATGAACAGGGGTATGCTCCAAGGAAATAGTGCGTTGGTGTGCTAATTTTGTATCCAGAAAAGTTAATACGTTTCTCCCGTTTTTTCCGTCGCCAAAAACCAGTCCTCGATGCTCCGGTAATATTTTCACTAGAACAGTAATAGCAGGGCGATTGGCAAAGTTTGCTTCTTTGTACTTGAAATGTTTTAGACCAATTTTTATAGGATGATTGCGACTCGGCGTCTCATCAGCATGTGGTGCATTTTCTGTGTAATATGATACAATTTTATCCCAATCTACTTTAGCAAGGACAGCTTTTTCAGGAAAAACATGTGCTTTTTCAATGATTGCTCTGTTTTCCGGTGGCCCAAAAATATTATCGGGCTGGTTGGTTCCATTGTAAATGCCCAATCTATGCCCCATGGCAGGAAGTACATCTTCCATCCAAATAGTTTTTGACAAGAAGCTGGGAGGCACAAAAGCATGGCAACTGCTGCAGTGTATTTCTGCCAATTCCTTTCCAGAAAAACCTGTTGAGGCTATTTCAGTTGCAGAGTCATCTTCGTCATTTACGCAAGAAAAAAGCAAAGGCATAAAAGCAATGATTAGGACTAAGTGCCATTTAAAACCTGTTTTACGACCTATTTTATTTCCTGCCGGATTATTCATGAATTTTGACATGAAAATGTTTGAACGAGTTAGTTAAGAATAAGCTCTAAAGTTAGAATTTTGAAAGGTATTCACAACTGATTAATGAATTAACAAAATATTAGTTCTGTTGAAAATCATCTCTAATTTAGAATTTTAAAAGCCCTGTCTGCCGATTTATCAGCCGATAGGAGGACAGGCAGGTATTCACAACAAGAACCTGAATTTCCTTTATCTGTTGCGAGTTGAGAACCATCTCCAATTTCAGAATTTTGTAAGCCCAGTCTGCCAACAAATAGGTATTCACAAAAATTAAACATCTCAACTTTAAATGCTAAGATGTTGAGAATCATCTCAAAGGCTAAAATTCAGAAAACCTAAGCTTTCTAGCAGCAGGTTTTTGCGTCAAATAATGATATTATTTCTAGAAAAGATTACTAATTTTAGCAAACCCAATTAAAAATTCAGCCCTAGCCCATGAAACCTATAGTACAAATCTCCTTAGATCTTACAAACATTGACGAAGCCCTAGAAACAGCTGCCATGGCCATGCGAGCCGGTGTAGATTGGCTAGAAGCTGGTACACCCCTTATTTTAGCAGAAGGTTTACACGGTGTAAGAAAACTCCGTGAAGCCTTTCCCAATGTCCCTATCGTGGCTGACTTAAAAACCATGGACGGCGGCTATTTAGAAGCAGAAATGATGGCAAAGGCCGGAGCCACTCATGTGGTGGTGATGGCAAGAGCACATGAAGAAACCATTAAAGTAGTGGTGCAGGCCGGAAAGGATTATGGCATAAAAGTCATGGGTGATAATCTTGGCTGCCCCGATATGGTGGCAGGAGCCAAATGGTTAGAAGATTTGGGCTGCGATTTTGTGATTCACCACATTGGTTATGACGAACGCAGAGGTATTGCGGCCAATGGTTTAAGAATGCCAAGTCCTTTAGACCAATTAAAAGAAGTAGTGAATGCCGTTAAAGTCCCAGTTCAAGCCGTTGGTGGTCTTTCACTTGAACAAGCCATTCTATGCCCACAATATGGTGCCCCGCTCGTAGTTTTGGGTGCTCCCTTAACCATTGATGCAGATTCCTTCAAAACCGCCGAAGGAGACTTAGAAAGCTCCTTAAGGCTCATATGCCAAAAAATACATGCCTACGGCAACGTTTAAAATACTTTAAAATATAATACAAGCCCATTGAATCCTATGAATGCTATTGCAGTTGTTAATTATTCTTCCAAAAAAGGAAGTGTTGAAATTAGAGAAGTACCTAAACCTATCATTGGCGAAGACGACGTACTACTAGAGGTAGCAAACGTTGGTGTTTGCGGTAGCGATTTACATCAATGGACGGCAGACCATAGCTGGCATGTTAACTATCCCGTGGTATTAGGACATGAATTCGGAGGACACATTATAGAAGTAGGAAAAAATGTCAAAGGCTGGCAAGAAGGTGCACGTGTGGTGAGTGAGACAGCCGCCGTCATCAATGCCGCTAGCCCCCTTTCCAGACAAGGACTTTATAATCTAGACCCAGACAGAAAAGGTTTTGGTTATGGCGTAAATGGAGCCATGACAAAATATGTTAAGGTTCCAGCCAGGTGTCTGCACGTGGTTCCAGACAATTTGCCTTTTGAACAGGCTTGTTTAACGGAGCCTTGTTCGGTAGCTTATAATGCGGTTATTATGAACTCCACCATAAGACCTGGAGACCGTGTAATCGTTATCGGCCCTGGTACTATAGGTATTCTATGTGCGGTAATGGCTCATTTAAGTGGTGCGGACGTAGCTCTCGTAGGCTTACCTTCCGACGCTAAAAGGTTGGCCATAGCCAAGCAATATGGTTTTGAAACCATCATGGGCGATGCTCTTCCTTGGGCACTTTCGGCAGATGGACTAGGAGCAGATGTGGTCATTGATGCCTCTGGAGCAAGTGCCACGCTCAAACTTGCACTGGATTGGATACGCCCTAATGGGCAAATCACCAAAGTTGGTTGGGGACCAACCCCTTTAAATTTTTCTATAGACCAATTGGTTCAAAAAAATGTCAGACTACAAGGTAGCTTCAGTCATAACTGGCCTATCTGGGAGAAGGTTCTAGCTTTATTATCCAGTGGAAAGTTGGATGTAAGACCTATCATCGGTGGCGTTTGGACTACCTCTAATTGGCATGAAGCTTTTGAAAAAATGCACAGTGGTGCCGTTATCAAAAGTGTTTTAAAACCAGAATAAATTTATGCGTTTAGCAAACAAAGTAATTTTAATAACTGGTGGCTACACAGGTATTGGTAAGGCTATTGCCCAAAAAGCAGTAAAAGAAGGTGCTCAGGTTTTAGTGAATGGCTTAGACGAACCTCTCGGCCTTAAACTAGTGGAAACTTTAGGTGCAAAAAACGTCACGATGCTAACGATAGACATCACAAAAAAAGAAGCTCCTAAACGGCTGATTGAACGCGTCATTCAAAAATTTGGAAAGTTGGATTGTATTGTGAATAATGCCGCTCAAATTGTGTCTTCCACCATACAAAACACCGATTCTGAATTCCTCATTGAAATTCTTAAAACCAATACCGTAGCTCCATTGGCCATTATTAGAGAGGCACTGCCCTATCTTGAAAAGACAAAAGGCTGCGTTTTAAACATAGGCTCCATCAATGCTTGGGGCGGCGAGCCTGATTTATTGGCCTACAGTATTTCAAAAGGTGCTTTGATGACCATGACTAGAAATTTGGGCGACAGCCTTTTTAGAGAAAATGGGGTCCGTGTTAATCAAATTAACCCTGGTTGGGTGCTAACAGAAAATGAACAAAATAAGAAAAGTGCCGAAGGCATGAAAGATGATTGGTATAAAGATATACCATCCATTTTTGCCCCTGCGAAACGCCTTTTTTCTCCGGAAGAAATAGCCGCCGCCGCCACATTTTTAATTTCAGACGAATGTGGTCCGGTCAGTGCTCAAGTATTAGATTTAGAACAATTCCCTTTAGTAGGTCGCAATCTCCCTAAAAGCTGGGAGGGCTCTCATCAATAAAAATAATTAATATGCCTAAACTCGCCGTATTCCCAAAAGCCTATATGCAAGAACTATGTAAAGATGGTACCATGAAGGTATCTGAATGGATAGAGTTAGCAGCCAAACTAGAAATAGATGGCATAGAATGGTACGCAGGTTTTCTAGAAATGGCGGATGCCAACAATTGGCCAAAATTTAGAACTCAGGTGGAAAGCCACGGCAAAGTAATTCCCATGCTTTGCTGCTCGCCAGACTTTACACACCCAGACAAAGCGTTTCGGATGAACGAAATAGCGAAACAAAAAAGCTGGATAGAAATGACCCATGTATTGGGTGGTCAATACTGCCGTGTTTTATCCGGTCAGCGAAGACCTGAACTTTCCATGGAAGAGGGCATTGGCTTTGCAGCAGAATGTATAGAGGCGTGTTTGCCATTGGCAGAGAAATATGGCATTACCTTAATTTTGGAAAATCACTATAAAGATGACTTTTGGGAGTATCCAGAATTTGCTCAACAAATGGACGTTTTCTGTGCCTTGGTTGACCGCATAAAGCATCCCAACTTTGGGGTCAATTATGACCCAAGTAATACTTTTTTAGCTGGAGAAGAACCTTTAGAGCTATTATATCGCGTGTCTGACCGTGTGGTAACGATGCATGCTAGCGACCGCTACTTAATAGAAGGTACCATTGAAGATTTAAGAAAAGAAGAAGGTGGTGCTATGGGCTACGCTAAAAGATTAAGACATGGAGAAATAGGAAAAGGGCTCAATGACTACGATGCTATTTTTACAGAACTAAAACGTGTAGGCTTTGATGGTTGGATCAGCATCGAAGACGGTGTAGATGGCATGGACCAATTGGCCAGAAGCGTTAGCTTCTTGCGTAAGAAAATAAAATCGTATTGGCCTGATTTTGTTTAAATGACATACTTAGACCTCCTTTAGATACTGCCATTCCGTCAACCGAGCATCTCGCTCAGTTGACGGACTCATTCGATGGATAGCTGAGGCACTACTCCATTGCTCGCTGATACACTCCATTTGATCGCTGAGGCTCCCGATTGTTGGCTGAGGGGTCTGGACTTGCCACCTCAGTCTCTCCATTGCTGGCTGAGGCTCGTGAAGCCAAAATCTTCATAAAAAATCAAAGAATCATACGATTCATTCGCTCCGAGTGAAATCTTCTTGCTAAATTTTGCATTCTTATAACAAACATCAACAAATGACAAAGTACCCTAAACTCCTAGAACCCTTAGATTTAGGCTTTACAACACTGAAAAACAGAGTCTTAATGGGCTCCATGCACACCATGCTGGAAGATATACCAGATGGGCATGAAAAATTAGCGGCATTTTATAGAGAAAGAGCAAAAGGCCAGGTTGGTTTAATTGTAACAGGAGGCATAGCCCCTAGCAAAGAGGGCATGGCTTTGCCTTTTGGGGAACCCCTAGATACTCAAGAAAAGGCGGAAGAGCATAAAATAGTTACCGCCGCAGTGCATGAAGAAGGTGGTAAAATATGCATGCAGATACTTCATGTAGGCCGTTACGGTTATACAGAAAATAATGTATCTGCCAGTGATACCAAAGCACCAATTTCTCCTTTCCCAGCAAGGGGTTTAACAGGAGAAGAAGTAGAGAAAACCATAGAAGATTACGTTAATTGTGCCAAAATGGCTCAATACGCTAACTACGACGGCGTGGAAATCATGGGTTCGGAAGGCTATCTGATAAATCAATTTATAGTCAGTAAAGTAAACAGAAGAACCGATAAATGGGGTGGATCATACGAAAACAGAATTCAGTTTCCTTTGGAAATCATTAAAAGAACCAGGGCAGCGGTAGGCGAAAATTTCATTATCATTTATCGCCTTTCTATGCTAGACTTGGTAAAAGGTGGTAGCACTTGGGAAGAGGTGGTTCAGTTGGCCAAAGAAGTAGAAAAGGCGGGTGCCACCATCATAAATACGGGCATTGGCTGGCATGAGGCTCGCATACCTACCATCGGAACCATCGTTCCTAAAGGTGGTTTTGCCTGGGTTACCAAAAGAATGATGGGCGAAGTAAACATTCCCCTCATAGCCACAAACCGAATCAATATGCCAGAGGTGGCAGAAAAAATACTAGAAGATGGCTGTGCGGATATGGTATCCATGGCCCGCCCATTTTTGGCTGATCCAGAATTGGTTCTAAAAGCCATAGAGGGTCGTTCTCAGGAAATAAACACCTGTATCGCCTGTAATCAGGCCTGTTTAGACCATACTTTTACCATGCAAATTTGCTCCTGTATTGTTAACCCAAGAGCTTGTCATGAAACAGAACTGAACCATTTGCCCACCACACTGAAAAAGAAAATAGCCGTGGTAGGTGCTGGACCCGCGGGTTTAGAGTTTTCTAACACTGCCGCTCAGCGTGGCCATGAAGTCCATTTATTCGAGGCTGAGCCTCAAATAGGCGGTCAGTTTAATATGGCTAAAGAAATTCCGGGAAAAGAAGAATACGCCCAGACTATCAGATACTTTGAGGTGATGCTAAAAAAACATG
The DNA here is from genome assembly GCF_055134445.1 of Arcticibacterium sp. Taxonomy (NCBI): domain Bacteria; kingdom Pseudomonadati; phylum Bacteroidota; class Cytophagia; order Cytophagales; family Leadbetterellaceae; genus Arcticibacterium; species Arcticibacterium sp. Next base: position 4,926 of record NZ_JBSRVI010000055.1, on the reverse strand, counting down.
GTGTTTCCGTTAATCTGAACACAAAAGCCACCGTAGCCTTATTAAGTGAAGGTAATTTTGATGAAATCATTTTAGCCACAGGTGTAACACCTCGAAAAATAAATATAGATGGTGTTGATCATCCAAAAGTCATGGATTATGCCGATGTACTATATAGGAAAAAAGCTGTAGGCAAAAGCGTGGCTATTTTGGGTGCAGGTGGTATAGGTTTTGACATGGCAGAGTATCTGGCTCACGACATGTCTCACGAGTCTATTAGCCTTAATGTGGCTAACTATATGCAAGAATGGGGCGTAGATATGAACTATACTCATGCAGGGGCCTTGGCAGAAACCGCCAAACCACTTCCCTCTCCTAGAGAGATTTTCTTATTGAAACGTTCTACAGGAAAACACGGTAAAGACCTAGGTAAAACCACCGGTTGGATTCATAGGTCTAGTTTGGCCTTGAAAAAAGTGAATTTGATAGCTGGAGCTCAATACTTAAAGGTAGACGACGCCGGCTTGCATATTTTAATAGACGATAAAGAGCAGATATTAGCCGTAGATAACGTGGTGATTTGTGCTGGTCAAGAACCGCTAAGAGCTATGTTCGACGAGCTAAAATCCCTTAATAAAAGTGTGCATTTGATAGGTGGAGCACATATTGCTGCACAATTAGACGCTAAACTGGCCATCAAAGAAGCTGCCGAGTTGGCTACCAAGATTTAAGACTTGTTATGTTAAATTGTTTGTTTTGGAAAGGCTCTATATAATAATATAGAGTTTTTTTTCGCCTTTCTGATTGGTTTAAATCCACACAATACGACTTATTATGATTTTTTTCATCTTTTTTAAGTCAAATAAATATTAGTAAAGCATTATTGTAAATAACTTTGGAATCAAATCTTGCAACCACTTCAATAGCCCAAAAAAGTAGTCATGATTTTAAAGTCAAACCCTAATTCTAAATATAACCCGAATCACATTTTCATGAAATACCTTAGCCTCTTTTTAGTGGTAACAATGCTCTCTTGTAAAACCTCAGAAAGAACAACTGATTTAGTCAGATATGTAAATCCACTCATTGGAACGGCAACTGCCACCACAGAAAGTGCTTTAGAACATGGCGAAAACAAAGAAAACAATGCACAGGTAGTTCCTTACGTCACCACACCATTTGGTATGACCAATTGGACACCGCAAACCAAAGACACCGAGAAAAAATGTTTGGCTCCATATTATTATACAGATTCACTTTTTCAGGGATTTAGAGGTAGCCACTGGTTAAGTGGCTCTTGTGTTCAAGACTACGGGAGCATGACCATAATGCCACTGACTGGAGCTCTAAAATGCTTACCTGAAGAAAGAGCCACACCGTTTAAACACGCTTCCGAAAAAGCTAGTCCTCATGCTTATGAGGTTGTTTTAGAGGAATACGGTATAAAAGCTGAAATGACGGCTACCAAAAGAGCGGGGCTTTTCAAATTTACCTTTAATAAAGCGGACCAGGCACATTTAGTTCTCAACCCAAACTCTGATGAAGATATGGGTTATATAAAAATCAATAAAGAAGCTAACGAAATTGTAGGTTACAATCCTGTACATCGAATTTACCAAGGATCGGGGGAATCAGCAGGTTTTAGTGGATATTTTGTGGCTCAAATAAGCCGAGACTTTGAATCCGAAGGCGTTTATAAAGGTGCAGAGAATCTAGATGGTCAATTAGAAATAGCCAATGAAAAAAACATAGGTGCCTACGTCTCTTTTAAAGCACAAAAAGGCGAGGTCGTCTATGTCAAAATTGGTACTTCCTTCACGAGTATAGCACAGGCTAGAAAGAACTTGGATGCAGAAACCACCAACTTGGATTTTGACGATGTAAAAGCAGAGCTTAAAAATACTTGGGAAAAATTGTTGTCCAAAATTGAGGTTGAAACTACGGTAAAAAATGATAAGGTAAAGTTTTATACCGCACTTTACCATAGCTTTTTACAACCTAGAACTTATAATGATATAGATGGCTCCTACCCTAGTTTTGCTGGCGGAAAGGAAATTCTTAATAGTGGTAAAAGCGATTACTATAGCGATTTTTCCATGTGGGACACCTACCGTGCTTCTCATCCTTTGTTTGGCATATTAAAGCCTAAAGCCAATGCCGACATGATGCAGAGTCTCTTCTTGATGGCGGAACAAGGCGACTGGCTGCCAATTTTCCCATGTTGGAATAGCTACACCAGTGCTATGATAGGAGATCACGCCATCACGGCCATTGCGGATGCCTACATGAAAGACATTATTGGTCTTAACGACAAGCAATATGGCTATTTGCTAAAAAATGCTTTTGAATCGCCAGCAACAATAGAAGAATACAAAAATGGCAAAGGTAGAAGGGCTTTAGAATCGTACTTAAAATATGGCTACATACCTCTTGAAGACAAAGTCATGGACTCTTTCCATAAAGGAGAGCAAGTATCTAGAACTTTAGAATACGCTTTTGACGACTTCTCATTAAGCCAGATAGCGGAGAAAAAAGGAGACCTTAAAAATGCCGAAATATTGCGTAAAAGAGCTTTGAATTATGTGAACGTATATAGCCCTTCGGACTCAACCGTTAAGGGAAGATTTGCGGATGGTACTTTTACCAGCAACTATAATAAATTGACCAGAATGCCCTATATCACCGAAGGCACGCCTTATCAATACACTTGGTATGTACCTCATGATGTAGCAGGCTTAATGAAAATAATGGGTGGCGAGGCTGACTTCAACCGTAATATGGATAGCTTTCATGCTAAAGGTCAATACTGGCATGGTAATGAGCCCGGCCATCAGATTCCTTTCATGTACAACTTCTCCGGACAGCCTTGGAAAACCCAAAAACTAGTATCAGAAATTATGAAAAAAGAATACAGTGCGGAAATAGGTGGATTAAGTGGAAATGACGACGCAGGACAAATGTCAGCATGGTACGTTTTTGCGGCTATGGGTTTTTACCCCGTAAGTCCATCAGTTCCAGAATACGTAATCTCTGGGCCACGTTTTGACAAGCTAACACTCAGCTTAGATAACGGTAAGCAACTCAGAATTAATGCTAAAGGAGCAAGCCAAGGTAAAATTTACATTAAGAGTTTATCTTTTAACGGTAAGGCCACAGACAAAAACTTCCTCAATCATTTTGACCTTATGAAAGGTGGTGAATTAAATTTTGAAATGAGCGATACACCTAATTATGACTGGGGTGTGGACAAACTTTCAAGACCGTTTTCATTAGAGCACAAATAGTCATTCCCAAACAAATGAATAATACTGAACAGCTTATTTTCTGTTCAGTATTACTTTTTCAATTCACTCAATTCATCTATTCGACGTAACACACCCTCCGCTTCAGAAAACTTGCCATCACTCAATCTACGATTTCTGGTAGACAAGGAATGTGCCTCTTCTAAAAGAGATTTATACTTGTCATAAAGTTTATCCGATTCCGTCTTTCTTTTAAAAAATGTAATCATAATATTAAAATTTAATGGCAGACAAGCCGCCGTCTATGTGTAAAATTTGACCCGTAATCCAACTAGATTTATCACTTAATAAAAAAGTTGCTGCTTCCGCTATATCATCCACAGAACCTAGTCTCTTTAAGGGATTTTTCTCTGATTGAGCTTCCTTTTTAGCGTCCGAATTAATTAGCTTCTCGGCCAATGGTGTTACTGTTAACGAAGGAGCAATAGCATTTACTCTAATAGTAGGAGCTAACTCCGCAGCCAAAGCTCTTGTCAATCCTTCCAAAGCTCCTTTTGAGGCAGATACCTGACTATGAAAACTAAAACCTTGCTGAACCGCAATGGTGGAAAAAAACAAAACGGACGCGTTGTCCGACTTTTTCAGGTGAGGTAATACCGATTTAAGTAGTTCTGTGGCACCAACTACTTGAAGCATATAGTCTTCCAAAAAATCATTTGCACTGAAGCGGCTGAAAGGTTTAAGGTTAATACTGCCAGGGCAATAAACGAAGCCATCAATACGCTCGGGTAAGAAATCTGGATGTAAAGACTCCTTTAAAACATCTAATTTCTGATAACGAACATTTTCAAAATCCGCTTTAATATGGGTTTTGTAGGTACTGTAAATATCATGACCTTCTAGGCTTAGTTTTTTAACTAATGCTAGACCAATACCCGAAGAACCACCAATTACAAGAAAACTTGACATTGAAATTTGCTTTGTTTAACCAAATTTACAATTTATTAAACAAAATAAACTAATTACGCACTTTTTCTTATGAAATTTTTATTTTTCTTAAATGGAAATTTTCACATTTTTGTTTTGTTGATGCACACATACTTCCATTTCAATGATTAATTTGCGTTTATGAGACGTTCTAAAGAATCACTTGTAGAGAAAGAAAAAAGCAGAGAAGACCTAGGCTTTGGGACTAAAGTAACCAGCGAAAATGCACGTCTGGTAAACCCTGATGGCCAGTTCAATGTCAGAAAACTCAATCAGTCTTTTGAAGCCAAAAGTAATATTTACCATAGGCTAATTAGAATGCACTGGTTAAAGTTTGGCATATTGATTATTCTCTTTTACCTCTTTGTAAATCTTATTTTCGGTGCCATTTATTATGTTGTTGGTGTAGAAAAACTACATGGAATTTCAGAATCAGATGGCTTATCAGATTTTTGGGAAGCATTTTTCTTTTCAAGTCAAACCTTAACCACCGTGGGTTACGGTAAAATTAGTCCCGCCGGATATCTTACAAGTTCTGTGGCGGCGGCAGAAGCCATGTTTGGCTTGATTATCTTCTCCATCATGACAGGTTTGCTTTATGGTAGATTTTCTAGACCTAATCCTAAGCTTATGTTCTCTTCCAAGGCTATTATAAGCCCCTACTTAGACATAAATGGGTTAATGTTTAGAGTAGCCAACGAAAAACATAACCAGCTCA
>NZ_JBSRVI010000054.1:0-29840 GCF_055134445.1 Arcticibacterium sp. | reverse complement strand
GGTAAAAAGTATTTTAGAAACCTCCTGTTACAACTGTCATAGTAACAATACCAGTTACCCTTGGTACAGCTATATTCAGCCAGTTGGTATGTTTTTACAGAGCCACATTGATGAAGGGTTGTCTGAACTTAACTTTTCTGAATTCAATAGTTATTCGTCACGAATGAAAAATCTAAAATTGAATTCAATTGTAAATCAGGTTAAAGACGAGAAAATGCCACTTCCCTCCTATTTGATAATTCACAAAGAGGCTGCTTTATCAAAGTCGGAAAGAGAAGAACTCACCCTATATATTAATAGCCTCTTAAATCCATAAACTCTTTTCAAAAGACACTTAGACATATTAATTATCAACATAGTAACTCCCAGCTTCATGCTGAATAATTTCAATCATTCAATTTTAAACCTTTTAATAAATACACCATGAAAAAAACAGTAAAAATCAAACAAACACTCATCGTACTTTCTGCCCTACTATCTGGCTCAAGTATTTATGCACAACATGACCATTCGAGCCATCAAAAGCAAGAAATGGAACATAGTAGTGAGCATAAAATAGGTCCAACTTTTAAAAATGAGCAACTAACTATCGCCTATAATTCTTATACCCAGATCAATGAGGCGTTGGCCGCTGATAATGCTATCGATGCAAAAAAAAGATCTTCACAACTTTATGAACTATTAGAAGGAGTTCAAGGTGCAGGTGTTGCACAGCAAGAAGCTAAAAAACTTTCAGCTACAAAATCACTTAAAGAGCAACGAGACATTTTTGTTACGTTAAGTGCTGAAATGACGAAAGTAATTAAGGATAATGACATCTCTAAAGGAGAAATATACATTACGTTTTGTCCTATGGCAAACAATAACGAGGGAGCTTATTGGCTTTCAAATGATAAAGAAATTCACAACCCTTACCTAGGTTTGGAAATGTCAAAATGTGGGTCTGTAAAAGAAATCCTAAATGCTGACTAATGAAATTTTAAGAGTAACTGTAGTTTTTTTTCTTATTGTGTTGGTGGGGGGATTCAATTAATTCCTACCCAACGCAATGAGGGATATATTAGTTTTAGATTAATGATTAAACTTTTCGAAAAGTACAATTAAATTTAAATTAACAAAATAGTAAATCCTCAGAGACTATTAAAATTCTAATTGGTGATTCATACTGATATTATATTGTCTAAACTAGAAAAGATAAAGTTATTACATTGTTTTATAAACTCTCAACTTATAAATTATGAAAGTAGAAGAATTTAAAATAAAAGGAATGATCTGTAGTCGTTGTGTAAAGGTCTTAACTATTGAGTTGAGGAATACCGGTGCAGAGATTCTTGAGATACAATTGGGGCGAATAGTAATTAAGTATGATTCAAAATTAATTTCAAGAACCAAAATAATAGACTCTATTTGCGAAAACGATTTTGAGATAATTAAAGATCCGAGGCTTATTCTATCTGAGCAGATAAAAAAATGGGTAATATACTATGTCTGGAACACTTTTCATGAAGAAAAACTTTCTAATTATTTAGAGCGGAAACTAAATAAAAGCTACAATCTAATTAGTAAAAACTTTCACGAGAGTGTAGGAATGAGCATAGATCGCTATCAAGTAATCCTAAAGATAGAGAGAACTAAAGAACTACTAGAAGAGGGGCAATTGAGTTTTAGTGAAATCGCCTATTCTGTAGGATATCAGAGCCTTTCAGCACTATCTAAGCAATTTAAGAAAGAAACAGAAATGACACTTAAAGAGTATAAAAATCTTGAAGTTGGGACAAGAGTTCCTCTGGATAAAATTTGATGAGGTTAAATTTAATATTCAACTGAATAAGAATGAAAAATAAATTGACAAAAGTTGCACTAGTTTTATTCTTTACAATCTTTAGTTTAAATACTAATGCACAAGAAGTATATGGAACAGATAATGGGCTAATTCATATCACCTTAGTGATAAACGACTCTATATTAACTGCGGTTAGTAAAGAATTAATTGTTATTTTAAATTATGACAATGCGACCTTCAAGTTACTTTTAGACAGGTCGAGTTTACGAACAGGAATAGACTCCATTGATACTGCGTTGAGAAAGCTAAAATATAATAAAGTAGAATTAAATGGCAGGCTTGGAATTGACCAAATTAGAACGGTAAAACATCCACCTCAAGACTTTGAGTTAAATGGATTTTTGAAAGATAAAAATGATGAGCTAGCAATTGTTGGAAGAGGGCATTTAGAGCATATTTTTGGAGAATTTTATTCTTGTATTTTAAACATGAATTTTTATGTAAATCCCGAAGACTTAAAGTTGGATAATTACTTCCAACAAATAACTGGAGATCTAAAAATAGAGATTATACAATCCGTACTAAAAAGGAGGAATTGAAAAATACCTTAGCAATAATTTAGTTTATTAATTTCTTAAAAGTATACTAGTACAAGCTTTCGTTTTTTTTGTATTGGTATACTTTTTTTATTTAGTTACATTCTTTTCATACACATTAAATGTTTCATTGTATTATAATGAATATAGGAGTTGAGATTGGACAAGTAAAATACAACAAATGACAAAGCCATCTATTTACATAGTCATATACTTGTATAGTATTAAAAATAGACATTATGCACTTTTATGAAGGTTATCATTTTGGAGGAATGCACCTATTCTGGTGGATTATTTGGGTAGTAATTATATTTTGGGTTTTTGCCATTCCCGATGATATCCCCTGGCAAAGAAAAAAGAATGCACCTATTGATATTCTTAAAAAAAGACTTGCAGCGGGAGTGATAGATTCACAAGAATTTGAAGAGCGCAAAAAGGTTTTAATCAATAAAAATAATTGACAACTTGCCACGAATTACAATTGTTCTGACCGGCAATAATTATAAACATTGTAATGAAAAAAAACTATCAAATTGATGGAATAAGTGGTGGAGGGTGTATCATGAAAGTCAAAGAAATACTTGAATCACATCCATTAATAGATAAGGTAGAAATTTCATCGAATTCTTTAGGGGCAACTGCTATAAAAATGAAAGAAAAGATAGAGACAAATTATTTGCAACAAATACTTAGGGAAGTTGGAAATTACACAATACACGAAAAAAAATAAATTAATCAGCAGGGAAGAAACTTTCCTGCATAAAATCAATCATTATGCACTTTTTTCATGAAGGTTATCATTTTTGGGGTATGCACCTTATATGGTGGATCATTTGGGTAGTATTACTGTTTTGGATTTTTGCCATTCCGGAGGATATTCCTGGACAACGTAAAAAGAAAGAATCAGCTTTAGATTTATTAAAAAGAAAGTATGCTTCTGGAGAGTATACTACTCAGGAATATCTTGAAAGAAAGAGGAATTTAGAAATTCATTAATAAATTAAGAATTTACCTCTTGACTACTCAATCATGGCGGAAACTCAATATAGTTTTGAAAGCTTAGCAGAAAAGTTTAAAGCCATTGGTCATCCGGTCAGACTTTCAATTTTTAACTTGCTATGCAACTGCGGAACGAAAAGGCTTAAAGTGAAAACCATTTATGAGACATTAAAGCTAGAACAAGCAAGTACTTCAAGGCACTTGGATATAATGAAGCGAGCAGGGATATTGGAAAGACAGCGAGAAGGAAATGGAATATATTATTGTTTATGCGATGAAGATTTCGGGATTGCCTGCCTCAGAAGATGCTTTAAAGAATAATAGAATGAATTGTAAACTATAATATAATGGGAAAACAAATGATTTGGATGATTATTGGATGCTCAATCCCTTTGCTGCTTATTTTTTTTGCACCCGCATTGGGGCTGAGTAGTAATTGGGGTCTGTTCATCTTTATTATCGCCATGTTCGCTTGTCATTTATTAATGCCGCATCATGGAGGGCACGGGCAAAACCATAAAAATGAAAATTCAGAAACTAAAAAACAAAATAGCCATGAACACTCCCATTAATGTTAGAAAATTCGGATTAGCCTTTGGTTTAACAGGAACACTTCTATATGCCGGTTGCATGCTATTGATGATAACCGTTGGTCATAGCGGCACGGTTGATTTCTTTAACAGTTTACTACATGGTTTAGATGTTTCAACTATCATACGAATGGATGTTCCCCTTTGGGAAGCGGGTATTGGTATTGTGCAAACGTTTATATTAAGCTGGTTAATTGGGGCTTGTATTGCCGGATTTTATAATGCTACACTTCCAAAAAAATAAAAAAGAAAAGATGAAAAGAAGAGATTTTATAGCAACAGGGGCTTTAAGTGCTGCCGGTATGGTATTTTTTCCCGGGAATCTACTATCAAGCGAATCAAAAAAAATAGCTGCCGAAAAGCAGCCTGAACCATTAGCATTTAAGCAAAATGGAGAGTGGAAAGAATTTGAATTGTATATAGATATAAAGATTCATGAACCTGCACCTGGTTTTCAATATCATACATTAGCATTTAATGATTCTATACCCGGACCTGAAATTAGAGTGCAGAAGGGAGACAAAGTAAGGGTTAAATTTATTAACAAGACTGATATTAACCATACTATACATTGGCATGGCATCTATGTCCCTTGGAGAATGGATGGTGTTCCATTTGTAAGTCAACTGCCGGTAATGCCAAATAATGAGTTTGTTTATGAATTTGAAGCAAAGCCTGTTGGCACTCATTTTTATCATTGCCATTGGGGAACAGTAATGCACATGCAGGCAGGAATGTTTGGGAGTATAATTGTTGAAGACCCTGAAGACTCCATTAAAGAGAGATTCCCTTATGAAAGAGAATATACACTTATCTATTCATCTCACGATGTGAATTATATTCGAAACGAAATGAATAAAATGTTGGAGCGAATGAAGGAGAGAAGTTACCTCATGAAAAATGGACGGTTTGATGCAGAGCGTTGGGCTGTGTTTAATAATTCTGACCAACTTAAAAAGTCTTTAGAAAATGGATGGAAACCACCCTACGCATTAAGCAGGAAAGCACCTGCAGATTTGCCAAAAGCAGATTGGTTTACAGTCAATGGCAAGTCATATCCTGAAACACCTTACTTATTCATTAAGTCTGGCGAAAAAATTAGAGTAAGGTTAATTAATGCCGGTGCTGAAACGCATCATTTACATTTGCATGGTCATGATTTTTGGATGGTTGCTGATGATGGAATCGCCTTAGAAAATCCTTGGCAAAGAAATACAGTACCGCTAACACCTGGAAAGACCTTTGATATAATTATAGAAGGCAATAATCGTGGAATTTGGACTTTCCATGATCACGATACAAGAAAAGTAACTAATAATGGGATGTATCCTGGAGGCAATTTATTAGCTATGGTTTATGAAGACCTACCTGCGGATGAGTTAATTATTAGTAAACATAGCGGAAATAAGATGTTTAAAAATGAGATGCTAATGGATGATGATATGAAGAAAATGCTATTTGGAGATGATAAATTACCAAAGATTGCACTAGACGAATAAATAAACAAGATAATAACTCAATTATGAAGAATAGATTGATAATAGCAATTACAATGCTGCTTGTTTTGCCGGCATTGGCTCAGAATGGTGGAGAAGATTTAACGCCTGAGATTGAAATTGGAATGAAAACGGTTGCTACCGGAAATGCTTATTTTAATAAAGGAAAATCTCAGTTAGCGATTCCGGTTTTAAATGAAGGAGATCAAGTATTAAGTGATTTTTCTGATTCTTACTTTATGATTGGGGCAAAACAAAAACTATATAATGGCTGGAGAGGGCAAATGGTATTGGGTCTTTCATTTCCTGACGCAAATAGTGGATTGGGACAGGTTTTTTATAACCAAGTAATGGTTAAATTAGAAAATAAAAAAAATATTATTAAGATCGGTCGTTCTACGACGCAAACTATTTTAGGTCAATTTTCAACCATCCGAGATGATGATGCCTTACTGTACAATTATGTACTTAATCCCTTTTCAAATGGATTGAATACAGAAGACAATCAATATGCTAATGTGATTGAATATACACGAATAATCGCTAATCGATTATATATAACTGTGCATGGCGAAAATTATCAAGATTTTGAAGACCCTAATGATTTTGCTATAAACGGAATTGGAGGTTCTGTTATCTATAAGGTGCCTGAAAGCCAAGTTTGGGATAGAAATTTTTTATCAGAGATTGGGTTCAGCTCAAATAATTTTATAGTAAATAGGACAATTAATAATTCCACTTCTGATGAAGTTTTGAAAAATTTGATTGGTTATGCCAAAATTAATATTAAGCCTGATCCGGTTCATTTTATTGATCTAAAGGTTCAGACAATTTATAATAACGGGTTTAGGGATATTTCAGAAATAAGTGATTACTCAACATACACAAGAAGCAGAAGTACAGCGGTTTTTGGTATGTTGCGTTACCTCAATAGAAAGTTAGAACGACCAAACTTTCAGCTTAGTATTGGTGGGGGCTATAAATCATTTACTGAAACTACTAATACCCCAGAACAGCTTTTAGCTATTGGAAATTTGTTTTATCGCATTGGAAATAATTTTGATGTGCTTTTTCAATACCGATACACTGTGAATAATGGGAGTTTGGAAAAATTGTTAGGAACTAGTCAACACCGAGTTCAAATTGGTTTGGCATACAGCTTCAATAAAATATTTAATAATCAATTTGACGATCGCAATTCGATTCTCAACTTAGAACATGGCTACATTAGATAATAATTAAACGACCAAAATCAATAGCTTAATAATCGATACTCCATGAATGGTTTATTAATTATTCCTCTTTAATTATCAATTTAATAAAGTAAGATAGAAAGTGAAAATAGGAAAACAGATTTACTCCATAAAAATAATTGTACTTCATTCTTTGTTGGGTGCTTCTGTGTTTTACTTTCTACTACACCCATTGTTTATGGTGGGTTTTACAGCACAAAGTAAGCAACTCAAAGCGGCTGAATTGTGGGACAATGTTGCAGCTCAAATTTTTTACTCGTTCTCTTTCCAAATGCTTCCGATGTCTTATGTATTTATAATTATTGGGGGCATAATAGGAATGATATCGGGTATTTATTGGAATAGCTTACTGAAGCAAAGGAAAATCGTAAAAAAACAAAACAAATTATTAGAGAATGATGCACAAACTTTAATAAAAGAAGGAGAAAGTCATTTTGTCGAATTTAAATCATCTTTTCGGTACGATTATAATTTAAAGACCACTAACAATGAATTGGAACTTGTTATTGCAAAAACGATTGCGGGTTTTCTAAATGCGGAAGGTGGTAAGTTAATTATTGGTGTAAAAGATGATGGAGAAATATTGGGTCTCAAAAAAGATTTTGACACACTTAGACAGAAAAATTCAGATGGATTTGAACGAAGATTTTACGATTTAATCACTGCTAATTTTGGTAACAACCACTGCAAGCATTGCTCCGTTAGGTTTTACGAATTAGGTAGTGAGATCATCTGCATTATTCATGTTGAACCTTCAACTAAGCCTGTTTATTTAGACCATCAAAATAAAACTTTATTTTATGTGCGTGCTGGGAATGCAACGAGGAATTTAACAGTAAAAGAGGCAGTACAATATATTGAAGAAAGAAATTAAACACCTAAAAATAAAACTTATGAAACAGATCCATTTTAATAAAATTAACACTCGAGTAAAAGTTGAAGCAATTCCAGAAGTGAAAACCAATGCCTCACAAGTTCTGATAAGTCTATTTATATTTTCAATGCTTTTACTTATGCTTTCTTCATGCACTAATGAGGAAAAGCAAAAAACAGAAAACCCGATACATAAGAAAGCAGAAGAATCGCCAAAATCAACTGAAGTATCATCAGACCTTATTTCAAACTATGAGATTGTTCCCAACGAAAAAGTATGTATGGTAAACGACAGATATATGGGAGTTTCACAAATACCCATCGATGTAAGTGGTATTACTTATTATGGTTGCTGCGAAAACTGTATTGAAAAACTACAGAATAATTTGAATGATGTGCGTTTTGGAGGAAATCCAACTGCTGATACAAAGGTTGATAAAGCATCAGCCGTTATTGTTCAAGATAAAAATAGTGGAAGTGTTTTTTACTTTGCTTCAAAAGATGGGGCTAATGCATTCATGAAGCAACAGTAATCATTACTAAAAGATAAAATAGCAAGAAATGCGACACGATAATACAATTCCAACAGATTCGAAAGCTTGTAAAACGCTAGAAAACATTTGCTTGCCTAAGTCGAACATGCCTAGAATTGTTATTATTGGCGATGGTTTTGCCGGTTTAGCATTAGTTGAAGAACTGAAACATAAAAAGGTTCAGTTGGTGCTATTCGATAAAAATAATTTCCATCAATTTCAGCCTTTACTCTATCAAGTAGCTACAAGTGCCCTCGAACCTGATAATATTGTTTTTCCTTTTAGGAAACAAATAAATGGATATAAGAATGTATTGTTTCGCTTGGCTGAAGTAGAGGGAATTCAACCTGAGTTAAATACTATAATAACCAATAGCAACCGACTAATCATTAGAAGCTTTAAACCAACACCTTCTACTAATTACGAAAAGAAATAGAATATTGATGGAAGATAAAACAGGTAAAAATGATAAGCTTTCTCTACTTAGCTCCATATCTCTTGGTACTGGGGTTATGATTGGAGCTGGAATATTTGTGCTTATGGGGCAAATAGCAGAGCTAGTAGGCGATCTATTTCCGATTGCTTTTATTGCCGGTGCTGTTGTAGTTGGATCCAGTTCATACTCTTACGTAAAGTTCTCAAATGCTTATCCATCCTCAGGTGGTGTAGTTAAGTTTTTGAATAAGTCATACGGACCTGGAACCACAACAGGGCTCTTTTCATTACTAATGTATATATCCATGGTGGTTTCAGAAAGTTTGGTAGCAGGTACTTTTGGGGCTTACACACTACGGTTATTTCCTGAGAGATTTGCCAATTATGCTCCCATTCTTGGTGTTCTTCTTTTAGTTGTGGCATACATTATTAATGTTTTAGGAAATAAAGCAATCGGTTCAACGGCAACAATCACTGCAATTATAAAAGTAGCAGGAATAGCGTTGCTTGCCATCGCCGGTCTTGTAGTTTCAGGCTTTGCAGATATTACCGGGAGTTATATTCCAAAAAATACCGAAGCTTTGCCTCAAGGGTTTGCCTTTTTAGCAGCGTTGGCCTTATCTATTCTTGCTTACAAAGGATTTACAACAATCACAAACCAAGGTGGCGACATTAAAAACCCACATAAAAATCTTGGAAGGTCCATTGTGTTTTCCATTCTTATTTGCACGCTAATTTATGTGGCGTTGGCGTTGGCGGTAGCAGGAGGCTTAAGTATACCGGAAATAATTGAAGCAAAAGACTATGCTTTAGCTGCTGCTGCCAAACCTGTTTTTGGCGAATGGGGCTCATGGATTACCATAGCAATAGCCATTGTAGCAACCTTTTCAGGAGTGCTAGCTAGTGTATTTTCAGCATCTCGTTTATTGGCCATGTTGAGCAATATGAAACAAGTACCTTCTATAAATAGAATGGGGAATTTTAAAAATCCCGCTCTCCTATTGACTGTTTCTCTTGCCATTATACTGACCGCTCTTCTAGACCTAACAAGGATTGCTTCTATTGGAGCTATTTTTTACTTAATCATGGATATTGCCATTCATTGGGGGCTTTTCCGCCACCTAAGGAAAAAGGTTGATTTTATGCCTATCATACCTGTAATAGCCATTGTGTTAGACATCGTTATACTCGCAGCATTTCTTTACATTAAATACCTCAACGATCCATTGGTACTAATTGTAGCGGCAATTGGAATAATTCTAATACTTGTTGCAGAACGGTACTTTATGATTTCACACACAGACGATGAAGGTAATATGCCAATGGGAATGGAAACAGACTAAAAAATTAATTAGAACAAAAATGAAAAATATTCAATCAATTTAAAATTAAAAAAGATGAAACAACAAATTGAAATTAAAGGAATGAGCTGTGGAGGATGTGTCCAAAATGTTGAAAAAGCATTGAGACAGATAGATGGTGTAAATACTGTAAATGTAAGTTTAACCCCTCCTCAAGCAGTTATAGAAGCGAATCATACTATTAATACAGAGCAGTTGCAGCATGCTTTAACAAATGCTGGTGCTTATAGTATTGCCGGAAAAGAAGTGGGTAAAAAAACAGGAGGATCTTGTTGTGGTTAAACGCTAATCATAAAGTATGAAAACAACAATATAGCTTAATTATTAAGAAAAAAAGGAGAATAAAAATAAAGTAAAGTGGAATAAAAATGCAATACGTTTGGTTCAATTGGTCTATAATAATATTAGTGGTGTGGTGGGTAATCTATCGATTCAAACCTGCGTTTAGAAAGGTTATGCTCAAAATGAGCTTAATAACAGCTCCTTTCGGACTTACAGAGCCACTATTTGTGCCGGAATATTGGTTTCCTCCTTCTCTTTTTGACTTGGCAGTAAGAACAGGTTTTGATATTGAAAGTATAATTTTTTCTTTTGCTATCGGCGGTATCGGTTCGGTGCTGTATCAACTTGTTTTTAAACAAACAATTTTAGAAATTGATACTAAGGAGCGGAATCATGCTCGCCACAAGTTGCACCGATTTATTCTTTTTGTGCCACTGGCTATTTTTATTTTATTCGCTTATTTCACCAACCTTAATCACATCTACTGTGGAGTATTGGCTTTGTTTATAGGTGCATTGTTCACCTTATACTGTCGCCCCGACCTTAAAAGTAATATTTGGGTTGGAGGCCTCCTTTTCACTGTTTTGTATTTTATATATTTTGGAAGCATTCTTCCATTTTATCCTAACTATGTTGTGCTTTATTGGAACCTAAATGAGCTGAGTAGTATTTTAATCTTTGGCGTACCACTAGAAGAATTGCTCTTTGCTTTCAGTTTTGGTATGTATTGGTCGAGCCTTTATGAACATTTATATTGGCAAAAATCAATTAAAAATAGTAATCGTCAAATCCTAAGTAAATTAGAGACGAATGAAAACTAATTTATCATCACAAAATTTTCTCTTATTACTTATTTGCCTTTTTGTGGTTATGTTAGGTTATGGAGTATTGTTGCCCGTTCTTCCGTATTTTATTGAACAACTCAACGATTCAACTTTAACTGCCGATCAAGTTGCTTTTCATTTTGGAATACTTACAGCTATTTATCCAATAACTTTGGTTTTTACGGCACCTTTTTGGGGAAATATATCGGATCGGATTGGACCGAGATTTTTAATTTTTCTTGGTTTAGGTGGCTTTGTGTTAATGCAGCTTTTGATTGGATTTAGTACAAGTATTGAAATGCTTTATTTTTCTCGAATTGTAGGCAGTTTACTTTCTTCCTTTTTAGTGCCTGTAGTAATTTCAAACATTAGTGATATTACGGATAAAGCAGATCGTACTAAGGCAATGGCTTGGGCAGGCTCTGCTGTAAGTATTGGAGTCATCATTGGACCTGCCTTAAGTGCTTTATTAATTGAAAGCGATATCCATATTTGGATAAAATCATTCCACCTCAATTTAGATCGGTTTAGTGTACCATTCGTAGTTCTTGCTTTGATAGGCTTGTTTACATTGCTCGTTGCAATTTTCATTTTAAAAACAGATAAAGGATTAACGAAAATAAAGCAGCCACGAAATAAAATGCTTTTCCCTCCCGGCAAATGGGCTCAATATAAAGAGTTGTTATTGCTTTCTTTAATTATTCAGTTCATTATTACGGCTTTTGAAACTGTAATTATATTGCAACTAAAAGGCTCAGTAGAGTTTACGGTTTCCTTCATCGGATTGAGTTTGCTTGTTTGTGGTTTAGTGATGGCTGTTTTTCAACCTATCGTAGCAAAATGGGGGCATTTACTTATTAAAGGGTTCAATAAACAAATAATTGTCGGCTTTTTAGTTTCAGGTGTTGTGCTAACTCTCTTTCTATTTGCTCAAAGCAAATGGTTTATATTATTAGCTATTGGCTTGTTTGGCTTGGGAACTTCTTTTATAGTTCCCAACATACTGGCTCAAGTATCACTAAAAAGCTCAAGCTCTTCAGGATGGGCATTTGGTATGCAATCTTCTTTCGGTGGAATTGGTCAAATGATAGGCCCATTAATTGGCTCAGCAGTATTTGTTTTAAATGGAAATGCTCCTTTCATTTTAATCGGTATTGTTTCCATCCTAACTGCCTTGTTTCTTTTAAAAATGGGACCAAGAAGCAATGCTAAAACTCTAATTAAAGATATAACTAAAAAAATAAGTTTTGAATAATAAACAAGAATCGTCAAGTACATTTTTCATTGGGCTGTTTCAACAAATGAGTCCCTCTTATTTAATTGCATTAGCAATTCCTATCGTGTATATCTACCTTATGCAATTTGCTGACCATGCAGTTTTGTGGACGAGTTACTTAGTTGTTATTATTGCTCTTATCAAAACTTTTTATTTTACCTTTTTTACTTTTAAACAGGTTAATAAATCAATAAAAAAGTGCCATTCATTTACACAGCTGCTGTGGATTTTTGGACTCCTTGTATTCCTGATAATCCTTTCTTACTCGGCAGACTTTACTTGTTTGTACGCAGCTGACTCAAATTCCTTTCAAGGAATAAAAAATTATTCAACCGCAAATTACTTTAATCAACTTTTCGATTTTTTCTACTTCAGTGTAGTCACTTTTGCCTCTATTGGTTACGGAGATATTGTTCCTGTGAGCTTATCTGCAAAGTTAATAGTGATGTTAGAGATCGGTCAGAGTTTCGTTTTAGTTGTTTTTGGATTATCCAACATCAATAATATTCATACCCTAAAAAATGATAAAACTTAAAAATTACATCACTATAAATACAAGAAAATGAATAAAGTTAGAATAGGAATTAATGGATATGGGGTAATCGGCAAACGAGTGGCAGATGCCGTTGCTTTACAAAACGATATGGAATTAATAGGCGTTTGTGATGTGATCTCAGATTGGCGAATAAAGATGGCCGTTGAAAAAGAATATGCTGTTTTCGCTTTTGATGATAACTATAAGAACCAAATGACTGCTGCAGGTATTCCAATAAGAGGAAATTTGGATGATTTAATAGCAAATTCAGATCTTATTGTAGACTGTACTCCAAAAAATGTTGCTGCTAAGAACATAGAGAAATACAAAACAGCAAATCGAAAATTCATTGTTCATGGGGGAGAAAAACATGAAGTAACAGGACATTCTTTTAGTGCAGAGAATAATTATGAATCTGCCATTGGGTTAGATGCTACAAGAGTAGTTTCCTGTAATACAACGTCCATTCTTCGTACGCTAACTGCATTGAAAAAAGCAGGTTTGCTGAAGAAAGCCCGAGGAACCCTTTTACGAAGAGCTACAGACCCATGGGAAAGCCATTTGGGTGGCATCATGAATACCTTAGTTCCCGAGAAGGAAATTCCAAGTCATCAAGGACCTGATGCAAAAACGGTAGATGCTGATTTGGATGTTATTACTACTGCGGTAAAGGTGCCTCAAACACTAAGTCACTTGCATTATTGGAATGTGCAGTTGACCAAAAAAGCCTCCAAAGAAGAAGTACTGGCCGCATTTAAAACCTCTACGAGAATTAAATTAATTAATTACAAAGACGGTTTAACAGCCAATAATACCATTAAGGAATGGATGCTTTCTATAGGCAGACCTTACGGAGATATGTATGAAGTGGCACTTTGGCAAGATATGCTAAAGGTAGTAGATGATGAATTGTTTTACGCTTATGTGGTAGATAACCAGGCTATAGTTATTCCTGAAACGATCGATGCCATAAGAGCATTAACAGGGATTGAAAAGAGTGCAGAAAACTCAATCAAAAAGACTAATGAATCTTTAAATGTATTAAAATGAAAAAAATCGCATACACAGGAATACTCCTATTAAGCCTTTTTCTATTTTCTTCTAGTGAACTAAAGGCTCAGACCTCTATTTATGGAACAAAAATAAGCGGTACTGTCAGTTGCAGTGCCGACTCAATTATGTTGTTGAGTTATGTGAATATTTATAATCTGAGCAGTAAAAAAGGGACTACTACGGATGCTAATGGCTATTTTGAAATTAAAATGAATAAGGAGGATACTATTCTGTTTTCAACCGTTCAGCATCAGGAACACTATTATTATTTAACAGTAGGAGCTGTTCCTGACAAGAAAATAAATATTGAATTACAACAAGATACGGTTTACTTAGAAGTGGTCAACATTATGGGCTATAAATCCTACTCACAGTTTAAAGAAGAATTACTTCAATTGGATCTGTCTGAAAATGATGTTTCTATTGCCTATCCGTTAATTGATAAATATGCTCGTCAATATGCTTCGGGAGATGGAGCTTTTGAGATAAAAGGACCCTTGACCTATTTGAGCAAAAAGATCGGAAAACTAAAAGAAAGAGGTCTGTTTAAATAGACTATTAAATAATAAACATGTTTGACACAGAATTGAAGACTTTAACTTCCTTGAATAGCTACCTGCAAAAAATGGTAGAAGGAAAACTATGGCTAAAAGTAATTATTGCCTTATTCTTAGGCGTTGGTTTGGGTTTATTGTTAAGTCCTCAAAATGGTTGGGTAAACAAAACTACGGCCGATACTTTAGGCAATTGGTTGGCATTGCCCGGTATTCTATTCCTGAAGTTGGTTCAAATGATCATGATCCCACTAATTGTTGCTTCTATAATTATTGGTATTGCGAGCAACGACAAGGAGAATTTGAAAAGATTGGGAGGAGGCGTATTGTTGTATTTTGTTTCAACTACTGTTATTTCTGTATCCATAGGTGTTGTGCTATCCATGCTTTTCAGACCGGGAAGGTTTCTACACGAACAAGCGATTGAAGAACATGAAGCGGCTCTTTCATTAGGAAGTGAAAATGCAGAATTGTCATTTAAATTGAATGATGTTCCCAACATGATCTCTAATCTTCTTCCTGAAAACCCTTTGGCATCTATGGTAAGTGGAGAAATGCTTAGCATTGTGATCTTTACCGTCATTATTGGCATTGCAGTACTTTCTCTTCCAATCAACTTTTTAAGGCCAGTGAAGTTGCTATTAGGGGCAGTTCAAGAAATTTGTATGATCGTAGTTAAATGGGCGATGTTATTGGTTCCTATTGCAGTTTTTGGCTTAATGGCTCAATTAACTTCAAGTGTTGGTCTTAGCTCTCTGGCAGGTTTAGGTTATTATGTACTGGTTGTGCTTCTTGGATTATTAATACTGGTTGGGATTTATTTACTAATTGCCGCCCTCTTAGGTAAAACGAATCCCTTTAGCTTTTTGAAAAAGATCAAAGACGTTCAACTATTGGCATTCTCCACTACAAGTTCAGCAGCAGTAATGCCTTTATCACTAAAAACTGCCGAGAAGGATCTAAAGTTAGATAGGTCCATCAGCAACTTCATTATTCCCATTGGTGCTACAGTAAATATGGATGGAACTGCTCTCTATCAAACCATAACAACTCTGTTTATCGCTCAAGCTTATGGCTTAGAAATGAGCATCCTGAATATTATTGTAATTGTCATAACAATTGTTGCAGCATCTATTGGTACGCCTGCTATTCCTGGAGGTGGTGTTGTTATTCTCGCTTCGGTATTAAGTAGTTCAGGCATTCCTGCCGAAGGCATTATAATCATTATTGGTGTAGAGCGATTATTAGGAATGTTTAGAACAGCGGTAAATGTTACAGGAGACTTAACGGCTTGTGTATTTTTTGATCGGTTCTATGGAAAAAATAATTTAAAGCAATCAATATGAATACATTAAAATCAATTTCGATAATTATTTCCTTCTCTGTTGCACTTCTATTTGGGAGCTGTGGCAACAATAGTAGCAGCGATCATGATAGTGAAAATCATGAAGCGATTGAAGAAGGAATTATGGATATAGGGCATCCTCATGAAAAAAATGAAGATCGTCGAGATGAGGAGAAAGTAGCTGGTAACATGCATGAGCAACATCAATCTCTGAAGGATGAATTTGCACATCAAGATATTCTGCTTTTGGAAGAACCTTATTTACTTGGAGACTCAATAAAGAAAGAATTAGAAGCTGTTATTGAGTCCTATCTTGAACTTAAAAGTGCTTTTTTCGAGTCGGATCTCACAAAAATAAATAGTCTGACAACTCAGATGAAAGAAAAGGTAGAACAGGTGGGTAAACAATCGTTGGCAGCAGAAGGTAAAAAAGCCTGGCAACAACATGATTCTTTATACACCAAGAAGTTGTCGGAGATGCTACATCTTACTGAACTAATAGAGAAACAGTCATATTTCAGCCATATTTCCGAAATAGTTTATTGCACTGTAAAGAGCTTTGATTTAAAAATTAATAAAAGGCTTTATGCTATCTATTGCCCAATGGCATTTGATGGCATAGGTGCCTACTGGATCAGTGACAGCAAAGAGATCAACAACCCATACTTAGGAGAAAAAATGCCAAAATGTGGCGAAATAAAAGAGCAACTGTAATTATGAAGGATAAGTTGAGACATATTGGGGTTTTTACTTCCGGTGGAGATTCTCCCGGAATGAATGCGGCCATTTATGGTATTGCAAAAGCTGCCGATTCTAATGGAATTAAACTAAGTGGTATTCAAAAAGGCTTTGATGGAATGATCAATGGAAATATTGTGCATTTGGTTATAAGTGAATTAGAAAAGAAAGTTCATGTTGGAGGAACGATTCTCAAAACTGCCCGAAGCGAACGCTTTAGAACCATAGAGGGGAGAAAAGCTGCCTTAAAAACACTTGAGGAACATGATATAGGTGCTTTAATAGCTATTGGAGGCGATGGAACATTTAATGGTCTATTGGTCTTTTCTGAAATAAGTGATATTCCTTGTATTGG
This sequence comes from Arcticibacterium sp., assembly GCF_055134445.1. Classification (NCBI taxonomy): domain Bacteria; kingdom Pseudomonadati; phylum Bacteroidota; class Cytophagia; order Cytophagales; family Leadbetterellaceae; genus Arcticibacterium; species Arcticibacterium sp. The sequence goes on along the minus strand of NZ_JBSRVI010000054.1, from coordinate 12,959 downwards.
AATTCCCGGCACTATTGATAATGATTTATCAGGAACAGATTACACTCTTGGGTTTGACACTGCAGTAAACACTGCCATTGGAAATATCGACAAGATTAAGGATACTGCCGAATCGCATGATCGGGTATTTATAATTGAGGTTATGGGAAGGGATTCGGGATACATTGCCATTCATTCAGGGGTTGGTGCTGCTGCCAATGCCATACTAATTCCCGAAAGTCAGACTGATTTTTCTTCTATGATCCAAAAAATAGGTCGCTATGAAGGAGAAGATGCCTTCATTGTAGTGGTTTCTGAAGGCGATGAAATTGGCTCAGAACAAGTGGCGGCAAAAATTAGAGCCATCAATTCAATAGTGGACCTTAGAATTACCAAATTAGGCCATGTACAAAGAGGTGGAAGTCCGTCGGCTTTTGATAGAATGTTAGGCATTAGGTCAGGTGTAGCTGCAATAGATGAACTCTTAAAAGGAGAAAAAAATAAAATGATCGGATTTTTTAATAATCAACTTTTACTAACTCCTTTTGATCAGGTTGTGAAACAACATGGCATTAACCAAGAGTTAGAAAAGCTATTAAAAATGATTAATAATTAAACCCGATAAAAATAAAATGTTGACTTCTTTAAAAAAGGAGAAATAATAGAAATGAGATAAATTTTTAACCTATGAAAAACATATTAGTACCAACCGATTTTTCCGATTGTGCCAAAGTTGCAGAGGAGATTGGATTTGAAATAGCTAAAAAAGCAAATGCTGAGATTCACTTTTTGCATTTACTTGCTACTCCAACTGATTGGGTAAAACTTTCTTTAGAAAAGGAAGAGCTATATCCTGAAACAAAAGCAAAGATTGGAACAGCGAAAAATGAATTGAATGAATTAAAAAAACGAGCAGAAAAAGAAGGAATCGTTTCAAAAGAATTTTTGGTTTTTGACAAAGGAAAGGTGGAGATCATAGACCACATTGAACACCATCAACATGATTTTATAATCATGGGATCTCATGGTGCTCATGGTACAAAAGAAATTCTAGGTTCCAATACTCAAAAAGTAATACGAAATGCTAAAGTCCCTGTTTTAGTTTTAAAAGATGAGCCTGCAAAATTTGAGGTAAATAACATTGTCTTCGCATCTACTTTTCAAGAAGATGTACATCTATCGTTCGAAAAAGTGATTGCATTTGCAGAATTAATGAATGCACAAATTCATTTGCTAAACGTGAATACGCCATTCCACTTTCAAGAAAGTGATGAAGCAGAAGCCAACATGCAAGCTTTCAGGGACAAATGTCCAAGAGATAATTGCACCATCAATACATACAATGCGTTGAATGAAGAAAGGGGGATTCAGAAATTTGCTGACAAAATAAAAGCTGATGTTATTGCTATGACTACTCATGGTAGAAGTGGCTTTATGAAAATGCTCTCCCCAAGCATTACCGAAAGCTTAGTTAATCATTCTTCCTTTCCGATTTTGAGTGTAAATATTCATGTAAAATAACCTTATACATGAAACGATTACAACAGCTTAGTAAAGAAATTAATGAGCTTACTTTAAAGATTGAGCAGGAATACCCCGAACTGTATCGAAATCTGGATGAAAACCCTGTAACTATTGCTCAAAATAACTCAAAGAAACTCACTATCGAAAACTTTTCAGATTACTTGGATAGTTTAAAACAGATATTGAACCATCATATTGAAAGTCATAAAAGTAAAAAAGGATAAACAATGAGTCAAAATATCACAATTACTAAGATGTCAGGCGAAACTGCCTTTTTTGATGAGTCAAAACTCAGGAATTCATTGGAGCGATCAGGAGCTGAAGGTAAAGTAGTGCAAGAAGTTATAGATGGAATAAATGCAATATTATATCAAGGAATGACTACCAAGGAGATATACAGATTAGCGTTTAAAAAGTTAAAAAATAAGTCTAGAACACATGCTTCCAAGTATAAATTGAAGAAGGCCATTATGGAACTGGGCCCTTCCGGTTTTCCATTTGAAAAATTTATTGGAAAAATTTTAGATCATGAAGGTTTTGAAACTCAAGTTGGAGTTATAGTTCAAGGGAAATGTGTACAACATGAAGTTGATGTAATTGCCCAAAAAGACAACAATCATTATATGATTGAATGCAAATTTCATTCTGACCAAAGAAGGTTTTGCAATGTAAAGATCCCACTTTATATCCAATCTAGATTTTTGGATGTAATGGCAAAGTGGGAAAAACAAAAAGGGCATGAAACTAAATTTCATCAAGGATGGGTTGCCACTAATACTCGTTTTACTACTGATGCTATTCAGTATGCAGAGTGTTCCGGTTTAAAGCTATTGAGTTGGGATTATCCGGCAAACAATAGTTTAAAAAGTAGAATTGATAAAGCAGGCTTACATCCTTTAACAGCATTAACAACGCTTACCAAAGCCGAAAAAACAAAATTATTGGATAAAGGTATTGTATTATGCAAAGAACTTCATGAAACTCCCCATATGTTAGAACAAATAGAAGTACCAAAATCAAGACACAAAAAGATTCTCGATGATTCAAAAGAACTATGTAGAATTTATTAAAGAACTAAATCAATTTTTAATCTAAAAATAGAACCATTGGAAACTGATAAACTGAAAAAACAGAACCGCATAGATTTAGAGCCCTTTTACCAAGCATTGGAAGATGACAGAAAGCTACTTGAAGAAGCCTTTGTTATATTACTTGAAATGGTAAATAATGAACCAGAATCCGTAAAGAACTTAGCTAAATTAATTAAAGATGACTATCGCAATTTATATGATGAAATAGCAGATTTGAACGAATCGAAACAAGAAAATGGAAACTCAGCTTCCTGCTGTAGTTGACATTAAATAAATAATATAAAGATGAAAAACAATAAAATAAACATCCACTTTTTGGGAGCGGCAGGAACAGTAACCGGCTCAAAATACTTAGTGGACACAGGAGATAAAAAAATACTGATTGACTGCGGACTTTTTCAAGGTTTAAAAGAATTGCGCCTTAAAAACTGGGAATATCCACCGATTGAAGTTTCGGAAATTGATATTGTATTACTCACACACGGGCATATGGATCACACAGGGTATTTACCACGATTAATAAAACAAGGGTTTAATGGCCCCATATATGGCACTAATCCCACTTTGGACATTGCAAAAATAATTTTGAACGATAGTGCGAAAATTCAAGAACAAGAAGCCGAGCGAGCCAACAAAGAAGGTTATTCTAAACACAGTCCTGCTGAACCATTGTACGATTTAAAAGATGTAGAAAAAACCATTCCACATTTTAGGGGAATTCCTCAAGCACAATGGATACCGTTGTTTAAGGGTATTAGAGCTCGTTTCCAATACAACGGTCATATTCTTGGTGCAACTTTCATCGAGTTGGACGTCCACGGAAAGCGTTTTGTCTTTTCTGGAGATATTGGAAGAACCAATGATTTATTGCTCTTTCCACCTCTAAAACCAAAAAAAGCGGATGTGCTTTTCATAGAATCTACTTATGGAGGAAGATTTCATCCTGACGAAGCGGAAGCACTTCCGCAGATTGAAAAATTGGTTAATGACACTATCAATAGAGGTGGCAGCCTATTCATTCCAAGTTTTTCGGTAGAACGGGCCCAACTAATGATGCTGATTTTTTGGAAATTATTGAAAGAAAAGAAAATCCCAAAAGTACAAATGATAATGGATAGCCCAATGGGGGCGAATGTATTGGAACTTTTCCATCGCACAAGAGATTGGCACAGGTTGGAAGACAATGATTGTGATGAAATGTGTTCACACTTTACGGTCGTAAGCAGCTATCGTGAAACAATGGAATTAAGAACCGATAACAAACCAAAAATCATTATTGCTGGAAGTGGAATGCTTACTGGTGGCAGAATGCTCAACTACCTTGAAACCCAAGCGCAAAACCCGAATAACACTTTGCTCTTTGTGGGTTACCAAGCTGAAGGAACTCGTGGAAGAAAATTATTGGAAGGAGATAAGGAGTTAAAAGTTTATGGCAAATGGGTGCCATTCAGTATGCAGGTCGCAAATATTGAAGGACTTTCCGCACATGCAGACCACGCAGAACTTATGGATTGGATGAGTAAAATAAAAAATAAGCCAGAGCGGATTTTCATTGTACACGGTGAAAAAGAAAGTGCAGAAGCACTAAAGAAAGGCATAAAGGAGACCTATGATTGGGATGCTGAAATCCCACAACTTTATAATATTGAAGAAATAAAATAGTTGCTTGAAACTACAAAAAATTAAAACTATGGAAGAACACTCAAATATCCTAAAATATAAACATCTCGGCATCTATACCCAGAACGAAAACGTAGTTTACATGCGGGAAGATTGTCACGTATGTATTTCCGAGGGTTTTGAAGCACTCACAAGGATAAGGATATCAAAGTCAACCCATTCAATTGTAGCAAGTCTCAACGTTATAAATTCAGATCTACTGTTGCCTAACGAAATCGGTTTATCAGAAGCTGCTGCAAAAAAACTAAATGTTTTTGAAAATGACACCTTATATGTGTCACATTTAGAACCTATTGATTCGTTAAGACACGTCAGAGCGAAAATCTATAATCAAAAATTGGATTATTCAGCGTTTAACGAAATCGTAATGGATATCGTTGAAGGCAACTATTCCAACATCCATCTTTCGGCATTTATTACAGCCTGCGCTGGTAATCGAATGGATATTGAAGAAATATCTGACCTTACTAAAGCAATGATAGCCTCAGGCAAGCAGCTGAACTGGGACAATGAAATCGTAGTTGATAAACATTGCATTGGCGGATTACCTGGGAATAGAACCACCCCATTAGTGGTTGCCATTGTTGCTGCTTATGGACTTACGATGCCAAAAACATCGTCGCGAGCCATCACTTCGCCCGCAGGCACAGCAGATACAATGGAAGTTATGACCAATGTGACGCTTTCCTTAGAAGAAATAAAGACCGTAGTAGAAAAAGAAGGTGGGTGTTTTGTTTGGGGTGGTACTGCACAATTGAGTCCTGCAGATGATGTACTAATCAAGATTGAAAAGGCATTAGATATTGATAGCGAAGGACAGTTAATTGCTTCTGTGCTTTCTAAAAAAGCTGCTGCAGGATCAACCCATGTTGTGATCGATATACCAGTTGGGCCTACTGCCAAAGTGAGGAATATAGAAATGGCCGAAAAGCTAAAAAGCCACATGGAAACAGTTGGCGATGCTGTTGGTTTGAAAGTAAAAGTAGTAATTACCGATGGCAGTCAGCCGGTAGGAGAAGGAATTGGACCTGCTTTGGAAGCTTTTGATATCCTAAGTGTTCTGGAAAATAAAGTATCTGCTCCGCAAGATCTTAAAAATAGAGCCTTGTTTTTAGCGGGAGAATTGTTGGAACTTTCTGGAGAAGTTCAAGTTGGAAAAGGAACTAAGATTGCTAAGCAACTATTAGAATCAGGTAAAGCCATGGAGAAATTTACAGCAATCTGTAAAGCTCAAGGAAGGTTCAATCAGCCTGAATTAGCCCCTTATAAACATGATATAAAAGCAGAGAGGTCTGGAACGCTAAAAGCGATTGATAATCGAAAACTGGCCAAACTAGCCAAGCTTTCAGGAGCTCCACAATCTCCATCAGCAGGCATATTATTTAAAGTACACTTAGGAGATCAGATCAAAGAAGAACAGCTACTCTACACCATTTATGCAGAATCAAAAGGAGAGTTGGATTATGCCTTAGAATACCAGAAAAGACACGATAATATATTGACAATTAACTAAAAGTAATAAAATGAAAATAATACTTTTTGCCTTAGAAGGCAATGAAAAATTAACTCAAAAGTTGGCATCTCATTTAGATGCTGAAATTGGAGAATCCAATTTCAGGAAGTTCCCCGATGGAGAGTCTTACACTCAAATTCTATCAGATGTAAAAGGAAAATGTGTAGTGATCGTTGCTACTCTTCACGAACCTGATTCTAAACTCTTACCACTCTATTTTTTGAGTAATACGGCAAAGTCATTGGGTGCTATGTGTACCTGTTTAGTAGCCCCATATTTGGCCTATATGCGGCAAGACAAGGTTTTTCATGAAGGAGAAGGTATTACTGCAAAATACTTCGGAAAACTCATTTCAGGATTTGCGGATAGCGTTACTACTATAGATCCTCATTTACACAGAATCAGTTCGCTTGGAGAAGTATATCATATACCAAATACGGTAATACATGCTGCGGATGATGTTGCAAAATGGATTAAAGAAAATATACCAAACCCTGTGTTGATAGGACCCGATAGCGAAAGTGAACAATGGGTTTCTAAAGTGGCAAAAACAGCTGAAGCTCCATTTACTGTGCTTCAAAAAATACGACACGGCGACCGTGATGTAGAAGTTTCTGTTCCTAATATAGAGAAATACAAAGATGCTACACCGGTACTGGTAGATGATATTATCTCTACGGCAAGAACCATGATCGAAACTGTGCAACATTTGAAAAATGCAGGAATGAAATCGCCAATTTGTATTGGAATCCATGCAGTCTTTTCAGGAAATGCCTACGAAGACTTATTAGAATCAGGTGTTGAGAGAATTGTAAGTTGCAATACCATTCCTCACACCACGAATGAGATAGATTTAAGCAAAACAATTGCTTCTGAAGTAAAAAAATTAATGCACCATATATGAAGTTGGTAAGTTTCATATTCATATGCTCATTTAGCATTTTGTTATCTTCTGCACAAGAGGGTAAGGAAATGTTGATACTTCAAATGGAAGGAAATAACTACCTAAGAGAAAGCTTTGATAAATCGGGAAATGTCATAAGTAAAGATCTATTGAAGGTTGGTAAAATAAATAGGTTTCAAGATAAATTGTCTGTAAATGTGAAGGTTTACAATTACAGCAAAAGTGGAAATATAGAAGATAGTTCAGAAACCAAATACACCTGTAACCCAAAAGACGAAAAAATATTAATGAATATATTTCCTTTTGCAGCATTTAGTAGTGACAAGATAGTTAAGGTTCAATTAAATAGTAAATTTGGACTGTATCCTAGTCCGATGAAAGTTGACTTAACATTAGATAACATTTCGTTTACTGTTTTGATTGAAGGTGGTGCTCTTGGTTTTTTCGGAACCAATAGTGAAGGGACTATAGCAAATCGTAAAGTTGTGGCTTACAATCCTGATTCCGACACTTACACTTTGACATCTACAATAACAATAAAGTCTTTTCTCTTTGGATTGAATGTTAATACGATAAGTTATGTTCTCAGAGAACAGATCAATCCCAACAAAGGAGTATTGAAACAAGTTTTTAAAGAACCATCGGGAGAATACTTTACAGTTAAACTGAAACAATAAGTTATGGAGAAATTAACTGAAATATCAACTAAGCCACCAAAAGGCTTTACAAAAAAAGAATGTAAGCAACAACTTACTGTTTTTCATAAACAGCTATTTGAATTACAAAATAAGTTCTATGCCGATGGACGTTTTGGATTGCTGATAATTCTACAAGGAATGGATACCTCTGGCAAAGATGGTACAATAAGGCATGTGATGAGTTGTATAAACCCAATGGGACTTCAGGTAAAATCGTTCAAAAAACCTACTGAAGAAGAACAGAAACATGATTTTTTATGGCGGGTATATCCACATATTCCTGCTAAAAGCATGATACAAGTATTCAATCGGTCTTATTATGAAGATATTCTTGTTCCCACAGTGAACAATACCATTGACGAAGAAAGAATTAACCATCGGTATGCACTCATTAATCAAGTAGAAGAACATCTTCTTAAAAACGATATTCATGTGGTCAAGTTTTTCCTTCATATCTCAAAAGAAGAACAAGCAGAACGAATAGAGGAGCGACTTACAGAGCCCCACAAGAGGTGGAAATATGATGAAGAAGATAAAAAGGCGGCAAAAAAATGGAATGATTATAAAAAGGTATATAATCGGATCATTTCAGACTGCACCCATGTTCCTTGGAGCATCATCCCTGCAGATAAACGATGGTATAGAAACTACAAGGTTGCAAAAACCATGGTCGAATATCTCGAAAAATTAAATTTAAAATACCCTCAATCAAAATAAAATACAACTATAATGGAAAAGCATTCACACCAACAGATGAATCACAATAAGGAAGATCATTCTAAAATGAACCATGGTAATGATCACAGTTCTAATCCTTCTCACGGACACATGGGACATGATCATCACAAAATGATGGTAGAGGATTTTAAGAAACGCTTCTGGATATCTACTGTCATTACCATTCCGATCTTGTTTTTTTCGCCAATGATCCAAGGATTTTTTGGTTATGATTTTTTACTTCCCGGCAATCCATATATACTTTTTGCACTTTCCACCTTCATTTACTTCTGGGGGGGATGGCCTTTCCTAAAAGGATTTTACACTGAAATAAAGTCAAAAGGGCCCGGTATGATGACACTCATATCCATGGCAATTAGTGTTGCCTACTTCTATAGTTCTGCTACTGTTTTTGGCTTAGATGGAGAAGATTTTTTCTGGGAATTAAGTACCCTTATTGTAATTATGTTATTGGGTCATTGGTTAGAGATGAAATCGGTATTAGGTGCTTCAAAAGCTCTTCAATTATTGGTAAGTATGTTGCCCTCAGAAGCTCATCGGATTAAAGGGGAAAATATAGAGGAAGTGAAGTTAGAGGACCTGCTTAAAAATGATCTTATACTAATTAAACCTGGAGAAAAAGTTCCTGCAGATGGAATTATTTCAGAAGGCTCAAGTTATTTGAATGAGTCAATGCTTACAGGCGAATCTAAACCGGTAAAAAAAGAAATTCACGATAAGGTTATTGGTGGATCTATTAATGGTAATAGTATCTTAAAAGTTAAGGTAGAGCATACCGGACAAGACAGTTACCTAAACAAGGTAATTAAAATGGTAGACGAGGCACAACGGACAAAGTCTAAGATGCAAAACCTTTCTGATCGTGCAGCCAAATGGCTAACCTACATTGCTCTTGCTATAGGTTTCGGCACACTTGCTGTTTGGTTGATCCTTGGTTTTCCTTTTGTTTATGCCCTAGAGCGAATGGTAACTGTTATGGTTATCGCTTGTCCTCACGCATTAGGGCTTGCCATTCCTTTGGTTGTAGCAATCTCAACTGCAGTATCGGCTCAAAATGGTTTGTTAATTAGGAATAGAACAGCTTTTGAAGAGTCTCGTAAAATCTCCGTCTTGTTATTTGACAAAACGGGTACGTTAACAAAAGGCGATTTTGGAGTTACACGAATTGAATCGATAAATGAAAAATATAGTTCTGAAGAGATTTTAAGACTAGCAAGTTCATTGGAGCAAAGCTCTGAACATCCAATTGCTGTGGGAATTGTAAAAAAAGTAAAAGAGAATAATATCAATATTCCTAAGCTTGAAAATTTCAATGCCATTACAGGTAAAGGAGTAGAAGCTGATGTAGAAGGGAAAAAAATAAAGGTAGTTAGTCCCGGCTTTTTGAGAGATGAAAAAATAACTATTCCAAAAGATGCCTATAGCGATGCTGCTGAAACAGTTGTATTTGTTTTGGTAGATGGTGCACTGGCAGGTTATATTGCCTTGGCTGATGAAATTAGACCTGAATCTGCAGCCGCAATTAAGGTATTTAAAAAGAATAATATAAAAGTATTAATGGCCACAGGTGATAATGAAAAAACTGCAAAAGCAGTAAGTGACAAACTTGGGTTAGATGGCTATTTTGCTGAGGTATTACCTCATCAAAAAGTAGAGATTGTGCAAAAACTTCAAAGCGAAAATGAATTTGTAGCCATGACAGGAGATGGAGTAAATGATGCACCAGCTTTAGCACAAGCAAATGTGGGTATTGCTGTTGGGTCAGGCACTGATGTTGCGGCTGAAACTGCTGATATTATCTTGGTAAATAGCAATCCACAAGATATTGCCAACTTGATTCTATTCGGAAAAGCAACTTATCGAAAAATGATTCAAAACCTCGTTTGGGCTACTGGCTACAATGTAATTGCTATTCCATTAGCTGCAGGAGTTTTCTATTCATCAGGCTTTGTATTAGGACCTGCAATTGGGGCAGTATTTATGAGTTTAAGTACGATTGTTGTAGCTATAAATGCACAATTGTTGAAAAAGCAAATTAAAAATTAGAAATCTTATTAAATTTAAATATTATGAAAAAACCAATTTTAAAAATGACAACTGTTGCAGCTTTTTTATTTGCAACTTCAATAACATTCACTTCCTGTGGTGGAGAAAAACAACATCAAGAGGTAAGCCATGAACATGCTGCAGGCGAAGAGCATAAACAGATGGGAAATGAAGGGGAGCACGACCACGATGAAATGAATCATGAAGCCACTAATGAGATGACACATGCTTGTTCGATGCATCCTGATGTAAAAGGACATAAGGGCGACAAATGCTCTAAATGTGATATGTCACTTGAGGTAATTTCAGTAGAATAAACTTGAAGTGAATGAGAAATTTACATAAGCTAAGTCCTCTAATTATAAAACTATTTATAAAAGAGGCTTTCTTTTTTAATATAGAGGTTTTGGTGTATCAATTACATTAGTGTTAACTCTGTATATCAATTATTGATGTAAATGAAAAAGTTGCATCTTAAAATACTTTACCTATTGTTTTTTCTCAGACTCTCCTTTGTATTGGGCATGGCTATGAAAAAGACGATAGTATAAAACAAGAGACTTCAGAATCTTAAATTCATAAAACATGTTCAAAAGATACCTCAACCTAGTTAGTTTTATAGTGTTTATACCGCTCTTTATTTTTGCGCAGAATGACACTACAACACACCGATTAACCATTAAAAAAGAATTGGTTAACAAAACGGGAAAACCGACAATCGGAATGACCGTTAATGGAACTACTCCCGGCCCAACACTAGAATTTACAGAAGGCGATTATGCCGTGATTTATGTGACCAATGAAATGGATGTGGAAACATCTGTACACTGGCATGGGTTGATTTTACCCAATTTTCAAGATGGAGTTCCATATTTAACTACTCCCCCAATTTTACCTGGTGCAACTTTTAAATATGAATTTCCAATCAAACAAGCAGGTACTTATTGGTACCATTCACACACCATGCTTCAAGAGCAAAGTGGTGTTTTTGGTTCGTTTGTAATCCAACCCAAACAAAAAAGAAATGACTACAATAAAGAATTAGTAGTTGTGCTTTCTGACTGGACCAACCAAAAGCCAATGAATGTACTTCGAAATTTAAAACGAGGAAATGAATGGTACGGAATGAAAAAAGGAACGTCTACTCCACTAGGAATGGTTATAAAAAGAGGTGCTTTGGGAGCTCAACTTAACTTTTGGAAACAGCGTATGGAAGGAGCGGATATAGCCGATATTTATTACCCAGCCTTTTTGAGCAATGGAGAACAAATCAACTCAAACTCTGACTATAAAAGTGGTGAAAAAGTAAGAATGCGAATCATTAACGGTTCAGCTTCTTCACAATTTTGGATGACTTTTGGTGGAAACGATCCAACTATTATTTCTGCTGATGGACTGGATGTAGTTCCTGTGAAACACAACAAAACCTTTATAGCTATTGCTGAAACCTATGATTTTATTATTGAAATCCCAGAAGGCAAAACAATTGAAATGCGGGCAATGGCGCAAGATGGCTCAGGACATAGCTTGACTTATATTGGAAATGGTATAGATACTTTAAAAGCTGAAATATTGCCACCTCCCGATAAAATCATGATGATGCAAAAAATGGCTCAAATGGATATGCGCATGGGTGCTCCTGCTATGAAGTTTATGCCCACCATAGAAAAGCCAAAAGAAATGATGGACAATTGGGGCATGCAAATGCAGAAAATGAATGGAGAAATGAAAGGCATGGATCATTCAAAAATGAATAATGGTGATAAAAAGGAAAAACATAATCATCATAAAATAAAGAATATGAAATTCGACACGTCTATGAAAATGGGCGGTACGGAAATGACTGCTGATACTTTAATGAAGATGAACGATAAAATGCAAATGCCTGCATTGACACCTTCACCAAGCTCAGCAGAGTCCGAAGCTAAAATCGATGGCAAAATTGAAATGAATGCAATGAACATGTATTCTGAGTACAACTACAACTACCTAAAATCTCCTGAGAAATCCGATTTCAACAAAAATAAACCACGAAAAGAAGTGCTTTTAAATTTAACTGGAAATATGTGGCGATACATCTGGAGCATGAATGGGGTTCCGCTTTCTAAAGCAGATAAAATTAAAATTGAGCAGGGTGAAATTGTTAGAATTACATTAAACAATCTAACAATGATGCATCATCCCATGCATTTACATGGTCACTTCTTTAGAGTGATAAATGAAAATGGAGACTATTCTCCCTTAAAACATACTGTTAATGTGGCACCAATGGAAAAGGTGGTTATTGAGTTCGATGCAGTAGAAGATTCGGACTGGTTTTTTCACTGTCATGTTTTATACCATATGATGGCTGGTATGGCTAGAATTTATAGTTATGACACTATTCGCGATCCAAGAATGAAACCTTATCCATTAAAAAAAGTAACGAATGAAGGTAATCATTTTTATTCGTGGGGAACACTGGAAGCAGCTACACACCTGACTGAATTAAATTTAGTTTCTTCCAACACTTATAATCAGATTAACTTGACAGGAGAATATGGTTGGAATGAAAACTTTGAATTTGAATTGTCCTACGAACGCTACCTATACGATTATTTTAGAGTTTTTATAGGATTAAATGCGGAGAATAAATTTGAAAAGAATAATGAGCAAGCAAATACCACAGCAGTAGCTGGAATTCGATTTTTAACACCCTACTTATTTAACCTCGATGTTAGAATTGATAATGAACTAAGACCTGAATTTAGGTTAAGTCGAGAAATTCTTATTTTTCCTCGAACAGC
>NZ_JBSRVI010000053.1:0-11570 GCF_055134445.1 Arcticibacterium sp. | reverse complement strand
CCTCATCAGGCCACTGTCCCTTATTCTCAATAAAGGTATATTTAGATGGCGATGAGAAAGCTTGAAAGGAAAAAGTAGAAAGGAAAAAACAAAGGATTATAGATAGGCTTTTTCTATCAATTATTTTTATAACTGATGACGTCCAAAATCTCGTCGCAAAAGTTGTACTCCTTGGCATCATTTGAAGAAATAATAACCAATTTAGTTGGTTCTAAGTTAGAAACCATATCTAAATACCATTCCGTACCCTTCTCGTCAAGATTAGTGGTAGGTTCGTCTAGAAAAATAACATCTGACTGTGTAAAAAAGGCTAAACCTAATTTTAGCCTTTGTTTCATTCCTGAAGAAAATTGCTTTAAAGGCTTATTAATTTCCTTTTCGAGATAAATTAACTCTAAAAAAGCGGCCTTAGATAAACCGCTTAATAGGGGCTTAAATTTTACATGAAAATCTAACGCTTCTGAGAGGGTATATTCCTCTATTAAATCTATATACGGGGCTGTTATATAAATGTGTTTGTAAACATCCTCTTCCTTTAAGGGTTTTCCGTTTAGACTATAAGTTATAGCACCTAAATTTGAAGGAATAAGGCCAGAAATAATTTGGAGTAAAGTAGACTTCCCAGAACCATTAAAGCCGGTTAAAGCGTACTTTTTACCGGCTTCAAAATCAAAACATACATTCTTGAAAATCCATTCATTACTAAACTTTTTTCCAATGTTTTCAAGTCTAATATCCACAAGATTTATCTTTCTTCTCCTCTAAGGTTACCATTTTTAATAATCCCTCTTTCAGAATTTTTTAGAAAAAAGAGTATTTCGTCACGTTCTGGAGTAGCATCCATTTCTAGTTCTATAGCTCTTCTGGCATCAGCCATATTTAAGCCTTTTAAAAACAAATAACGATAGGCCTCTTGAATTTCGGCTATTTTCTCATTGCTGAAATCACGTCTTCTAAGCCCAATAGAGTTTACACCTGCAAAACCCAAAGGCTCTCTAGCAGCTTTTATGAACGGTGGAACATCTTTTCTTACCAAAGATCCTCCAGCTATCATCGCATGAGCACCTATTTTCACAAACTGATGTACGGCCGTGGTCCCACCTATAAAAACATAATCTGCAATGGTAATATGACCTGCCAATTGAACACTATTCGCTAAAATAACATTATCGCCAATAATACAGTCATGGGCAATGTGCACATAAGCCATCACTAGACAGTTCTTACCTACAACGGTTTTATATTTATCTACCGTACCTCTGTTTATAGTTACACACTCGCGTATAGTAGAATTATCTCCTATTTCAGTAGTAGTATATTCACCGTTAAACTTTAAATCTTGCGGAACAGCGGAAATAACGGCACCAGGGAATATTTTACAATTTTTTCCTATTCTAGCACCCTCCATAATAGTTACATTAGGTCCTATCCACGTTCCTTCATCGATGGTTACATCTTTAGAAATAGTAGTGAAAGGTTCAATAACAACATTCTGAGCTATTTTAGCTTCCGGATGAACATAAGCCAGTGGCTGATTCATATTATAATTCTAATCGTTTTTTTTCTTTACTAATCTCGCGGTCATGTCCACACTGCAGACAAGATTTTTTCCTACCCAAGCCTCTCCGTGCATTTTCGCAACTCCCATTCTAATAGGCATTAGAAGTGAACATTTGATAACTAACGCATCTCCTGGTAAAACATTTCTAAAAAACCTACATTTATCAATCCCCACAAGATAAGGCCAGTACGCTTCTGGTTCACCTGTAGAAGTTAAAACTAAAACACCACCTGTCTGAGCTATGGCTTCCACTTGCAGCACTCCTGGCATTACAGGATTATCTGGGAAGTGGCCCATAAATTGAGGCTCATTCATCGTAATATTTTTAACACCAACAACTGTACTACCATCAAGAGACATTATTTTGTCAACTAGTTGGAATGGGTATCTATGAGGCAACAACTTTGCAATACCATTGATATCAAAAACAGGCTCAGCGGACACATCAAAACTTGGTGGCTCCTTGGCTGCATCGGCTATCACTTTAGTAATCTTCTTAGCCAATTCCACATTAGCAGCATGGCCAGGTCTGGCGGCTAAAACATGACCTTTTAAAGGTCTACCTACCAAAACTAAATCACCAATTAAATCTAACAGCTTATGCCTTGCAGGCTCATTTTTAAACTTCAATGGCTCATCGTTTACAAAACCCGAATCACCAATCGTTATTTTTCCTTTGCCAAGCATCTTGGCCAATTCCTCTATTTTTTCATCGCTTACCTTATTTTCAGCAATTAAAATAGCATTGTTGATATCGCCACCTTTTATAAGACCTGCTTTATACAATGCTTCTAACTCATGGACGAAGACAAAAGTTCTACATGGGGCAATATGTTCCTTGAAATTAGAAAAATCGTTTAACTGAGCATGTTGAGAATTCAACACTTTAGAGTTATAGTCTACCATTACTGTTAAACGATAATCGTCTAATGGTAAAACGGCCAACTCTATTGAATGGTCAGGATTATTTAGCTGAACAGCTTCCGTAATGGTAAAATAATTCCTCAGTGCATTTTGCTCTACTATTCCAGCTCTTTCTATCAATTCTACAAATGGCAAAGCACTACCATCCATAATAGGCACTTCAGGACCATCTAATTTGATGAGGACGTTATCTATTTGCAAACCACCCATAGCTGCCAAAACATGTTCGGTGGTTTGTACCTTGGCTCCATCTTTTTCTAATACCGTTCCTCTGGCGGTATCTACTACATATTCTACTAAAGCGGGAACCTTCGGAGTGTTATCTAAATCTATTCTTTGAAAAACGATTCCTTCATTAATGCCAGCTGGGCAAATGGTTAAAGTGACCGTTTCTCCTGAATGTAATCCTACTCCCTTTACAGAAACCTCGCCACCGATGGTAGATTGTTTAGTGTTCATTTAATTATTTTTTTCTCTTTCTAAATCGCTAATACGTCTGTCTAATTCAGGTAATTTTCTAAAAAACACCAATGACCTCTGATGTTGCCTAAGCTCCATGTGAGGGGTACCATTTAATGATAGATTTTCCTTTTTAATATCTGAGTTTATGCCCGACTGAGCTCCAATTTTAGTACCATCTGCAACTGTAATATGACCTGCAAAACCTACTTGGCCACCTACAGAGCAATTGGCTCCTATTTTTGTAGAGCCAGCCACACCTGTTTGCGAGGCTATGACGGTATTCTTACCTACAGTAACATTATGAGCAATCTGAACCAGATTGTCAATTTTAGCACCATCATCTATTAATGTGCTACCAATGGTGGCTCTATCAATGGTGGTGTTGGCTCCAATAGAAACATTATTTCCTAAAACCACATTTCCAGTTTGGGGAACGTTCTTATAACTACCATCACTTTGCGGTGCAAATCCAAAACCATCACAACCTATAATTGCTCCTCCGTGAATGGTACAATTATCTCCGATAACTGTATTTGAGAAAACTTTAGCTCCTGCATATAAGATACAGTTTTTGCCAATAATTACATTTTCATCAATAAAAACTTGTGCATAAATGGTAGTGCCTTCGCCCACCGAAGCTTTTTCACAGATTTCGGTAAAGGGTCCTACATAAACACCTTCAGCTAGATTTGCAGAAGATGATATTTCTGAGCGTTCAGATATGCCTGTTTTACGCTTTTTCATCATCTTCTCATACTCACTTAATAAAGTAGAAAAAGCAGAATAAGGGTCTTTAACCTTTATAAGAGAAGACTGAATGTATTCTTTCGCAATAAAAGAATCTGCCACTATTACCGCAGAAGAATCAGTATGGTAAATATGCGATTCGTACTTTGGATTGGCCAAGAAAGAGATTCCTCCCTTTTTTCCTTCCTCAATTTTATAAAACTGGTCAATTTCTAAACTATCATCACCTTCAACTTCTCCTCCAATGAGCTGGGCAATTTGACGCACTGTGAATTTCATACTAGCTTTTTAATGGCTTTATCTGAAGATAAGCGTTAAGAATGCAAATATACATCTTTGACCCAACATAGGTAGTGTTTTTTGACGATCTTACCCAATGCCTTGATAGTCGGCAAATCTGAGGCATCTACGATATCTTTTACTTCGCCGGTTTTCATTAATATTTTGATCGTACTGTTCTCTAAAACGTATCCAGAGTTACTAATGCTGCCTTGATAAAAAAAGTAATTAAGGTCATCAGGATTAACACCTTTTTCTAACAAATCTGATTTAACCTGACTTACCAAGCTTGCCTCAGGCATATCTTCTGTTAATTTTATCTTGAATAACTTTCTATTAATAAAGGACTTAGACAAATAGGACAAAATCTCGTCAGAATGGTCTTGCCAATATTTCATACAAAACCACACGTCGGTATCATCAATCTTCAAAAAGCTTTCCAATATCTCCGTTCTTTTCTCAAACTCTTCTAATCCTATTTTTCTTTCCAGAAATGGCATAAGATGTTTTGCACAAGGGACCTCCACTCCACTAGACAATAGGAATCTAGCCCTTTCCAACGCTTTTATCAAAATAACCTCTGCACTTATGGCTGTTTTATGAAGATAAACCTGCCAATACATCATCCTACGAGCATTCAAAAAAGTTTCAACACTCAGTAAGCCTTTCTCTTCTACTACTAAATCTCCATCGTGAATATTGAGCATTTTTATGATACGCTCCACTCCTATTCTACCTTCCGCTACTCCCGTAAAAAAACTATCACGATTGATATAATCTAACCTATCCATATCCAGCTGGCTAGAAATAAGCTGATGGAAAAATTTTCGATCATATGAATTATTAAACATCTCTATGGCCAAACTAAGCTTACCATTGAATTCAACATTTAACTCATTCATCACCATTTCCGTGATTTTCTCATGATTTATACCCGAAAGCAAGGTATGCTCTAAGACATGAGAAAAAGGGCCATGTCCGATATCATGGAGTAAAATGGCAATTTGAGCAGCTTCTCGCTCCACTTCCATGATTAAATTCCCTTTGGCTTCCAAGCTATTGAGTACTTGGCCCATTAAGTGCATGGCTCCTATGGCGTGTTGAAAACGTGAGTGCAAGGCACCTGGGTAAACAAAATCCGTCAAACCCAATTGTTTAATCCTTCTTAACCTTTGAAAATATGGGTGTTCGATCAAATCATAAACGAGGTCGCTAGGCAGTGTTACGAAGCCATAAACGGGGTCGTTTAAAATTTTTCTTTTGTTTGATTTGTACATTTTACGCAAAAGTAGCTAAAGCTAAGCTCAATTAATATTCATGATTATTAAATTCTAATAACTTCTTCATAAAGTATATATCCTTACAGACTGTTTATTAATAGATTACCTTTTAATTTAAAGAATTTTAAAATAATCTAAGGAAATGACTTTGGTTTCAAAAACAAATCCTTTTATCTTTGCACTCGCTTAACAAAGGCAAGACCTATTTTTCATGAATTTGAAACTTAGTTTTGGTAAAGAAAAGCAGGACCTATAGCTCAGTTGGTTAGAGCACCTGACTCATAATCAGGTGGTCCCTGGTTCGAGCCCAGGTGGGTCCACTTGATAATCAGAGAGTTACGTTAATTCGTGACTCTCTTTTTTTTGAGGTTGCAATACAGGTTGAAATGAGACTACAGCACATCTCGGTCTTTTGAGTGCCCCTCCATTTCTATAGTGTTTTGGTTTACCCACCAAAATAGTAGAGGATTTCGATAAAATCTCCTCCACTACTTCTTTATTCATTTTTGCCCAAGTTTTAATGATAACACTCCAAAAAGAAGCTGGGAGAGGTATGTCAATGGTTTACATTTTGTAAAGAAATCAGGTTAAATCACACTTTAAAGCTGGCCTTACAGAACTTAAAATGGCAGCAATAAGTCAAAAACTTAATATCAATCGCTACAAATAATAATTCTTTGAGAGAAAGAACAGATTCAATTCCCATTCTTCGACAAGCTCAGTTTAGATAGCAAAAAAATCAATAATAAGGCATACAATTATGCCCTAGGGGGCTTGAGCTTTTTAGATGTCAAATGAAGGTTGCTGAGTTTATCCAAGCACCGAAGCCTTAATCGCTACATTCGAACCTAATTGTTGAGCTCAACCCAATTAACTAAAACCATAACATGAATAGAGCGAGATACGCACCAAAATCTTACTTGCTTTTTACAAAGGTAGAGGCTTTTATACGAGTATATTTAGGTTACACTTTCATAGAAGTAATTTTAGAAAACTCATTTTTTTAGTTTCTCTATAAGCCATTTATCCCTCATTTCATGTTGTTCCGGAAATGACCAGTGCTGGGTTTCCTGAAATATATGAAGCTCTTTTTCAGACTTAAGCACATTATATGCAGAATACGTTGAGGTTGGAGGGCAGACATTATCATTATAGCCCCAACTATACCATCCTGGCACTTTCACAAATCGGGCGAAATTTACTACATCAAAGTATTTTGATGTCTCTATTTTCTCTGGCTTGTTCGTATAATCATCTGTAAATATTTGTGGCCAACCTCCCGCTCGATTATGCAAAAAACCAGATAAATCTGAAAGGGCTGGGTAAAATGCAGCCAAATATTTAATACGGCTATCTAAACTCGCGGTAACTATTGAAAGTGCACCACCTTGGCTTCCTCCTGTTACCCCAATATTCTCTCCATCAAAATTATCAAGACCAAACATGAAGTCTACCGATCTTACACATCCAAGATAAACACGTTTATAATAGGCATTGTCTTTATCATCCAGATTGATACCCCAATAATTTTTCAATGCACCTTCCTTTAAATTATCGTAAACACGCTGGTCAAGGTTTACAGGTATACCATGAATACCAATGGTAAAGGATATAAATCCTTTTTCTGCTTCTGATACCACGCCATAGTATGGCCGAACACCTGCTCCCGGAACGTGTAATATTGCTGGATATTTGCCCTCCTTTTTCGGAGTACATAGTATACCATAAATTTTTCCTTCAATATTGTCCAATTCTACATGATATACATTGGCTTTTGAGGTACACCTTTCAGGCATTAGGGTAATAATGGGATTAACCGGTACTTTGGATAAATCATTTTTTCCTTTGTCCCAAAACGCTTCAAAGTCTTTGGGTAGCGTTGTGGTTGGTTCAATTTTTTCAGGAGAAAAACCAGCCGTTGCATAGGAGGAGTACGTATTACCATCCACTTCTACAGTTGCCGTGCAACGAAGAAAGCCTGGTTCTTTAAATTTTTTGGCCTTTATTTTAATTGATTTCTTATTAAGTACAAACGCCCCTTGATCCCATATCTCAACTAACCGATAGCCAGGATCTGGTTGTATGGTGTACTTGATTTCAATCCCCTCAAGCGGTACATTATTTCTTAAAGCTGTAATGGTAAATTCAGCCTGATCGCCAACTTCATAGGTCCAGTCAGCATGATTTGGTGTTACAATCACCTTCACCAGTTGTTCACGGGGCTGGGCATCTATATGGCTATAAAATGTTAGTACTAATAAAATTGTTAAACAGAATTTGAGTCTCATTTACATTTATGGGTTGAACGTGTTAGAATTTTTAATTGGTGTGGGTAAAAGCCGAATTTAGGAAATAAAAGCTTAGTAGAAAATCCACAGGGCTTTTGGTTAGTCTGCATAAAGCAATTGAAAAGGGACTTTCTTTAACCCGGTTTATGCATTGGAGAATTGTAATGAGTAGCTAAAGTGTAATAAATCAGACATTTAAACGAGATTAGCATAGCACCGCTCTGGTGATTGAGTTTAAATGGGTGTAGCCTGTGCTGAGCTTGACGAAGTAAACTGATTTGAAGCAATTTAGTTACGGCCCCGATAAAATCGGGAGATTTTCTAATACATAAGGCGGGTTTGAATTATAGCGTAAATTAAATAAATCTACCCTAATGTATGTGTATGAAAACTCTCGTACAGGAAGCAATTTTTAACAGGTAAAAGATTATATATGTGTGCCTTGAAAGCGAATTGAATTCTTTATCGGAACCAATCCAAAGAGTGTAAGCTTAGGCATCCCCGTCCGTAAGCGAGAGAGTCATTATCCTAAGCTAAGCAAGTGGCAAATGCGACCGACCATCTGAATGAATCAGGACACCGACTGGCAGGTTCATAGCAATTACAGTAACCGAGGCAATGAATGAATCGGATGCCTTCACAAGGTAGCAAAGAACATAATGGAATTATGGTGTGATTCGGGCTGGCGGACAAAAGCCCGACCCATCATGTTCTATTGATGGGTCGGGCTACTCGATTCGCAACTGATTATTTATGCTACATGAGTAAATATCTTATTTACAATTTTCCAATTGCTATCAATTTTAGCAAGTGATATATAGTCATAATAATTATATCCTAGCATTGGAACATGTAATTTAGCCATGGCAATTTTACCCATAATATCTATTCCTATTATTTTCATTCGGAAAGATTCATTTAAATCTTTCGGGCTTTGCCTATTCTGAACTCCATCTAGATATTCTTTTATGCTCTTCAAATATTCAATCTCTTTTATATCTCCATAAATATTTACGTTCTCATTAAAACAAGCTTCAAGTTTAGCCCTATCTCCAGTGAAAATCCCTATGAAGTAATTGGTAATCAAATTTTCAATTTCTTTTATATTCTCTTTATACATGATTATTGATTTTAGATAGCGTGTCCGATGGTATGGCCACCAGCTACGTTAATTGTTTCTCCTGTTACAAAATTTGATGAAGCCAAGTAATAAGCTGCTTCTGCGATTTCAATTGCTTCTCCAATTCTTTTTAATAAGTGTAATCCAGATAAACTGTCCGCATTTTCAATTCCAATTTTACTTTGTAATGGACTTCGGATAATTCCTGGAGCGATAGTATTAACCTTAATGTTGTTTTTCCCAAATTCAGTGGCTAATTGTCTCGTTAAAGAATGAATAGCACCTTTACTTGTTAGTGGTGCTGTTGCAGGAAACCCATCTATTGCATGTTCTACTAAAACAGTTCCTATGTTTATTATAGAACCATTATGTTGTTTTATCATTGAAGGAATAGCCGCTTGAGAGGTAAAAAATGTTCCTTTCAGGTTTACGTTCCAATACAGGTCTAAATCGTTTTCTTCAACATCCAAAAAAGGTTTTGGAGCAAATACCCCTGCATTATTTATTAAAACATCTACAGTGTTAAATTTCCTAAGTGCCAAAGCAATAAGTCTTTGACCTGTTTCTTGTTTGCTAACGTCTCCAGCTAAATAAATAGCGTTAGAAGGGGATCCAAATTCATGGTAAGTCTTTCTTAAGTTTTCTTCGTTGGAAGAGTTCATGACAACATTACTTTCTCTTGCTATAAAATATTTTGCAATTTCTTTACCAATTCCTGTGGATGCTCCTGTAATGATTACGGTTTTGTTTTTCATTTTCTTTACTTTTTAGTTCCTAAATACTGTTTTCCATTTACTCCCCAATTTGCTATTGGTACTTCATCAATAACCACATGGGTTGTTTGTGGGTTTTTGTTAAGTATGTCAACTACTAGTTGCGTAGCACCTTCTATTAATTGACGTTTTTGCTCTTGAGTTACTTGTTCATCAGTAACTCTAATATTAATGTATGGCATAACCTTTTTATTAAATTAATTGTCATGCAAAATTGATAAGAACCTGATTTTTCAGAAAGGAGGTTTGTCACTTCTTTGAAGTGATGTAGGTCACATTAAGTGAGGAAGAAATAGATTTATGAATTTAATCTACTCAGTGTTTCTCTAGAAACACCGAGATAGGCAGCTATCATTTTTTTAGGAACACGTTGAAAGAGCTTTGGATATTGCTCTAGGAGCAAGTCGTAACTTTCTTTGGTTGAATTTTTCAACAACGATAAAATGCGGTTTTGAAGTGAAATTCGACCGATTTTACTCTTTTTAGCCCAAAAACGTTCCATTTTATGCATTTGAGCAGTTAGCTTATCCCTGTTTTCGAAAGATATGTACAGTAATTCGCTATCCTCGATACAGTCGATAGAAGTTTTAGATTTAGTTTGATTTACAAAAGATTCATAATCGGTAATCCACCAATTCTCCATACCAAATTGGAGTATATGTTCTCTTCCGCTACTGTCAACAAAGTAGTTTTTTAAGCAACCTTTTATTATCCAGTATTCTTTGTTGACAATTTCTCCTTCTTGAACAACATATTGATTTTTACGCTTATTGATTCGCTCAAAATGGCTCAACACAAAATCAAATTCCTCATCGGTTAGGCTAATAACTTCTTGAATATGCTCTCTTAAAGGATGTGTCATTTTAATTCTGACTAAAGCTTTTTATTGATAAAGATAATAGATGCCAGCCAAAAAATGAAAATGACCCTAAATGTTAAGCGAATTTGATGCAATATATTAACGCATGTACATATACGCATCCCTATGACTTTTTAGCATCCAAAAACAAAACTCAAGAGCCAATAGAATCATTAATATTAATTTGAAAAGGTTAAGCCATGCTTTAAAATTCGCCTCATAGCATTTCAAATGGCAGTAGTAAATCGAAAACTTAGTATCAAAGACTACAATTACTCAAATTTAAAAAGTAAGAATATTTTCAATCCCCATACTTCGACAGGCTCAGTATAAATAGCAAAAAATCAATGATAAGTCATACAATTATGCCCTAGGTGGAGGCTTAAGCTCAATTCCGATGGCTATCAGAACTCAAATGAAGTTTTACCCGCTTTATGCATTAGACAATCTCCCGATTTTATCGGGACCGTAGCTAAATTGCTTCAAATCAGTATACTTCGTCAAGCTTAGCACAGGCTACACCTATTAAAGGAAATCACCATAGCCCTTCGACATTAGCACAGCGTAAACGCTATGCTAGCTTCCATTAATTATCTGATTTATTGCACTTTAAAACTCATAACGATTCCCCAAGGCATAATCCGGATTTAAGCGTTTATCGAAGCTTATACTAAACATGTCGATGTAGCTCAATCGCTTCATTTGAGTCTAATTCTTGTTAGCATTTATTCCTATTCAATTTCTAAAATCATAGCTGTAATTGCGGGAATTTCTAATGAATTATTTATTCGTAATATTTTATTGGTTATCACATCTTTTGCTACAAAATTATTAGTAATCATCTCATTGTATCTGTTTATATCCAGATTTACAGCTTCCTTGTTTTTATTTAAAATAACCATTATTTTTTTATCGTCGTTATATCTGAAATAGACATAAACGTCATTATTTTGTGGTGCATAGTGCTTAAATTTTCCGTTTTCAAACACCTTATTTGTTTTCCTCCAGTTTAATAGTTTGGAAAAATAAATTTGTGCTTCCTTTTCTTTTGAAGTAAGCCCAATTCCAGTCTGTGCATTTTTTGAGTCTTCTTTCCAACCACCATAAAAATCACCTCGTCGCTGTCCGTCACTTCCTGCTCGTTCATTGGTCATTAACAGCTCGGTTCCATAAAAGAACTGAGGGATACCTCTCATGGTCATATACATTGCTATTCCCAATTTCCAGTTATCAAAATCTTTATTTATCCTAGAATAAAATCTGTCTACATCGTGATT
>NZ_JBSRVI010000052.1:0-13790 GCF_055134445.1 Arcticibacterium sp. | reverse complement strand
CTATTTGTGCATCTAAGTTACCAGTTACTACGCCCAAATTTTCCGTAACAGTGGTTGCATTTGAAATGACTTTGGCTAAACCATTGGTATTTTGTGCTACCACCAAATTTAGGCCATCAGTGGTTTTATTAGCCGAGGTTAATAATTCATTGAGAGCATAGCCTGTCTGGTCAAATTGTTTGATAACATGGTTTAGGTTGATAATTAAAGAGTCCACGTTTTGGAGAGCAGGTGTTATTTTAGAAATAGCGGCATCAGCCAGCCCCAGTTCTATGCCACCAATAATTTCTCCACCTTCTGGTAAACTGGCACCAGGAGCTATTTGAAGTTTAATCAGTTTACCACCAATTAGGCCATCGTCTACTAAAAGGGCTACGGTCTTATCTGTAATCTTTATTTGTTTCCTAACTGCGAGGGTCACTCTAATTTGGTCATTCTTTTGGTCTGTTTCTAACTTCATAACACGACCCACATTAACGCCTTTATAGGTTACAATGTTCGACGTCTTCAGTCCTTCAACATCTTTAAAAACCACTTTATACTCGTTTTCTGTAGAGAATAAATCTAATCCTTTGAGGTAATTGAAGCCAAGATATAGTACAACCAGCGAAATAATACCTAACAAACCTACCTTCGCTTCCTTCGTTATTTTCATTTTTTGCTGTTTATGCCTGTGAATACCATTAACGATACAAATATAATGCCTTATTGATTCCTTTCCACGTCGGTCTTGTAGGAATTAAAGGCCGTATAGATGGCTTGGGCAATATTGTCACGACCATTTTCTGTACCTAACATCTTGGCATCGTTGGGATTAGAAAGATAACCAGTTTCTATTAAAACACTTGGCATGGTGGTTTCCCATATAACTAAAAAACCAGCTTGTTTTACACCACGGCTTTTGTTTCCGTGCTTAGTAAACTGCTGTTCAACTCTGGCAGCAAAATCCATGCTTTGATTCATAAATGCACTTTGATAGTTGGCTAGCATAATATGAGCCAGAGGAGAGTTTGGATTAAAGCCTTTGTAGGTTTTGGTGTAGTTGTCCTCCATTAAAATAACATTGTTCTCTCTTTTAGCCAAGTCTAGGTTAGCTTCTGTTTTATGAAGACCCATCACATAGGTTTCAGTGCCGCTGGCATGGGAGCTGCTAAAGGCATTGCAGTGAATAGATATAAATAAATCTGCTTTGTTTTTATTGGCAATTTCGGCACGGGTATTAAGAGGTATAAAAACATCAGAATCTCTGGTGTAAATCACATCTACATCTTTTAAATTTCTTTTTATTTTATCACCCAGTTTTAAGGCAATATCTAGGGCATACCTCTTTTCTTTCCCGTTTCCAGTGCCGGGGTCTTTTCCTCCATGCCCTGCATCAATCACCACTTTCTGGATGGAGTTTCCAGGGTAATGTTTTAGCGTGCAAAAGGAGAAAAACAATGTAGAAATTAATAGGAAAGCGATTATAAATGGTTTTTTGGAAAGCATAATTAAGTGTCATTTAGGTTATTTTAACACGATATTTGTAGCTCAATTACGTTATAAGGAAGCACTTTTAAACTACTTTTGTACCTCAAATTTAACTTTTTTGATAAAACAGGAAAAATTTAAAAATATTGTCTTGCTGCTTTTCATAAATTTCAGAGATGTCTTCAAAACATTTTTGAGCCCTTTGGTTTTATTATTCCTATGTGTTTCGGGAGCATGCTTTTCCCAAACAGACGCTTTGGTCGCTCCAAAGGATACCGTTAAGTCTGTTATTGCAGATTCTTTGGTAAGTGCAGATGGTAATTTGGAAACCACAGTGGTTTATACGGCAGAAGATTCTACCATAATGGATGTGGATGGTGAAACCATATATCTTTATGGTAATGCTGTGGTGGAGTATGGTGATATTAAATTAAAAGCAGATTACATCCGTATGAACTGGGGTATTAGCGAGGTTTTTGCTCACGGTATGCCAGATTCTACCAAATTGGTAGGAGAGAAGGTCAAAGGCAAACCTATTTTTATTCAAGGGGCAGATAGCTATAATACGGATACGATTCGATACAACTTTACTTCTAAAAAGGCCATAATTAAAGGTATAGTTACACAAGAAGGTGAAGGGATAATTCAGGGCAAAACGGTAAAAAAAGACCCGACAGATAATCTTTATTTAGTAGATGCCAAGTACTCTACTTGCGATTTGGCAGAGCCTCATTTTCATATTGCCGCTAAGAAAATCAAGCTGGTTAATAAGAAATCTATTATTTCTGGACCGTTTAACTTGGTTCTTGCGGGAGTTCCTTTGCCAATAGGGCTGCCGTTTGGTTTCTTTCCTGTTCCAAAGAAAAAGGAAATAGGTACGTCGGGATTTATTATGGGGAGCTATGGAGAAGAGCCTAATAGTAGAGGTTACTACTTTAGAGATTTTGGATATTACCACGCATTTAGTGAGTATATCGGAGCCAAAGTTTTAGCCCAAATTTACTCCAAAGGTAGCTGGGGTTTAGGAGTGCAGTCGCAGTATATTAAAAAATATAAATATTCGGGAAACTTGAACCTTCAGTTTAATAATAATAAACCAGGAGACGAACTTTCTCTACAACCAACCTCAAGGGATTTTAATATATCTTGGTCACATTCACCTCAAAATAAAAGAACAGATAGAAGTTTTTCTGCCTCTGTCAATATTGTAAGTAATGGCTTTAATCAGAACAACGTAAGACTAGATGCCGTTGACCAGTATACTAGCAATACCTTTGGTTCCTCTATTCAGTATTCTAAAGACTTTGGAAAGTTAATAAGAACCAGTACGGCTTTAAGAATAAATCAAAATGTATCAACGAAGGTATTAAATGGTGGTGGAACCTATAGTTTAGCTGTAAATCAGTTCAACCCCTTTGTGCCAGAAAAAAAACAAGTGGGAAATTGGTACGAGTCTTTTAGGGTAGGACTAACCTTAAATGGAGGATACTCGGTAACAAACCAGAACAATGCAAGGTCTACCAGTTATAATGATTATAATATTGCAGGAATTTCTAACGAACCAATTTCTACCATCGAAGAAAGAAGGAAACAAGAGTTAGAGCTTTTACTTAATTCCTCAAACTTATCTGATGAATTAAGAACACTTTATCAAGCGGAATTAGAGGCTTTGGATAGTCCCGTTATTACAGGTATTGATAATATATTGAAAAACGGCGTTTTTAACACCTCCTATACGGTGCCTATAGCCTTACCTAATATCAAAATTGCTAAGTTTATTAATTTGACTCCGAGTATGTCCTACAAAGGAGACATTTATACGAAGGAATTAAAATATACTTATGTAGGTCCAGGAGTAGGAGAAGAGGTGGTGCAACTGACCGATGGAAGAATAGTAACTGTAAAGTCTACTGAAGGACAGGATTCCTTAACTTACTCTTATGATGAAAATCAGAATTTAACGGTTTTGGCCGATGCCAATGGCGGTGGAGTAGTGGTGATAGACACGCTTAATGGACTGTCTTTTGGGCAAAGCTATTCCTTTGGAGCAAGTATGAACACGAGGGTTTATGGTACTTATAGGTTTAATGGCAATGGAAGAATGCAGGCCATAAGACATACCGTTTCACCATCTGTGAGTTTAAGCTATACGCCAGATACGGAGGGTCAATATGCTTTTAATACCGTTATTCGTGAGGATAGCACGGGTCAACAAACTCAAAAGTATTTGCCGAGATTTGTGAATTCTTCTGCGGGTATAGGCTCCCAGGCTGCCAATATTAGCTTTGGTATTTCTAATCAACTCGAGGCTAAGTTTAGGAGTAAATCGGATACCGCACAAAGTGAATTTGAGAAGGTTTCTTTGTTGGATAATTTTAGTATTAATAGTAGTTATAACCTTCTTGCCAAGAGTTCTCTCGGAGAGTTTGCCCTTTCTAATATAAACATGAGTGCCAATAGTACCTTGTTTAAGAACTTAATAAGGTTAAATGTGGGAGGAACTATCGATCCTTATAAGTATGAAAAAGATGATTTAATATCAAGCAACTTGGCTGGGCAAAGAATAACAGAATATAAATGGGTAAAGGATGCTGAAAACTCTGGAATAGATGTGGGTAATTATCTGAGTAATTTTAATGTGTCGGTTAATACGCAACTGAGTCCTAAAACTTTCGACAAGACCAAGCAGCAACCAGAAAAGAAAAATCCAAATGTAGATCCTGCTAGAGAAGCTATGGAACGTTTTATTAAAGCTAATCCCATGGCCTATGTTGATTTCTCTATTCCTTGGAGCCTAAGTATTGCTTATACCATAAGTTATAATAAGCAAGGTCTGGCAGACGCCAGAGTAACTCAGGCCTTACAGTTTCAGGGAGATTTTAGTTTAACCCCAAAATGGAAAGTAACCTATAGTACAGGTTGGGATTTTGTTTATAAAGAGGTGACCCTGACTAATATCGGAATGATGAGGGAGCTACACTGCTGGGATATGAGCTTTAACTGGACGCCCATTGCAGGGAATTCTAGTAGAGCCTCTAATTATAGCTTTGACCTAAGGGTGCGTTCGTCTTTACTGTCAGACCTAAAAGTGAGTAGGAGAAGGCAATATTACAACAGCGGAGGATTCTAATTTAAACCTACCGCTGTTATAATAGTTAAGAAGTTTAAGCTATTTCAAAACTAGAAAGGCTAATAAATTCTTTTACCCTATCTGCAATTTCTTCGCTTGTAAGATTTAATAGTCTTTCGGTTCCAAATTTTTCTACACAGAAAGACGCCATTGCAGAACCGTAAATCATGGCTCTTTTCATGTTTTCAAAAGATAAATCATCTGTTTTTGCCAAGTGGCCAATAAAACCTCCAGCAAAAGAATCTCCAGCACCCGTCGGGTCAAACACGTCCTCTAAAGGTAAAGCAGGGCAGAAGAATATCTTTTCTCCTTGAAATAAGAGTGCACCATGTTCTCCTTTTTTTATCACCAAAGTTTTAGGACCCATTGTTAAAATGGTTTTAGCCGCTTTTCTTAAAGAATAATCTCCAGATAGCTGACGAGCCTCAGAATCGTTTATGGTAAGACAATCTATATCCGCTATAACGGCCTTTAGTTCATCCATTGCAATATCCATCCATAAATTCATGGTGTCTAGCATCACAAACTTTGGTCTTTTCTTGAATTTATTCAAAGTGGCGTGCTGAACAGCGGGCACCATATTTCCTAGCATTAGAAATTCACAATCTTGGTATCCTTCTGGGATGGTAGGCTCATAATTCTCTAAGACGTTCAGCTGAGTATCAAGCGTGTCTCTACTGTTCATATCATTATGATATTTTCCGGACCAGAAGAAAGTTTTTCCATTTGGGTCTACTTCTAGGCCGTCGGTGTTTACGCCATGCTTTTGGAAAGTAGAAATCATCTCTGAAGGGAAGTCACCACCCACAATACCTACTAAGTTATTTTTCTTGGTAAAATAAGAAGCGGTTAATGAAATGAAAGTGGCTGCCCCACCAATTATTTTGTCAGTTTTGCCAAAAGGAGTCTCTATTTTATCAAATGCTACGGACCCTACTGTTAATAAACTCATGTATGATGTTTGGTTTTTAATATTCTATCTGCAAAAATAGCAGTATTCTATTAAATATGATATTCCCCAAATTTCTTCAAAAAAGCAGTTTTGCAAGATAATTAGGCTAACTGTAAAAAATCGTACCGTTTTTTTCTTTAATATTTTAGTGCTGAGTTTGTTGATTTCTAACGATTCTTTATTGTATTTTTACTCTCTCATAACTAAATAAGAACAATTTTTCAAATGAAGAAGCCTTTCATTCTTATCGGTGCTTTTCTGCTAACTGTAGCATTTAGTACATTATCTAATGCTCAGGGTTCAGTTCCTTGTGTAGAAACTTTGAATAAGTTTTTCCATAAAGAAGTAGTAACCACCATGCCACAAGGTGCCGCTCCGAAGGTCCTTAACAAATTAGGGACTAATCCTCAGTTTGGTCGTATTAGTAGACATACTGCGGCTTCAGCTTATTCTCACCTTAAAAGTGTTAAAAGAAGAGGTAAAAGACAGGCGGCTGAATTGGATAGATTATTAAGAACTCTGGGTTATACAGGGGCTAATGATCCTGATTTTGATGCCAGTGACATAACTCCAGTGATTGTACCAAAGGGTGCTGTAGGTTGGATGGGATCTGGTAGTACTAAGTATTTCAAAGCTAAATTTGGAAAGGATTTTGAAGGATATCAAATTTTTGTAAAAAACGGACCTTGTTTCGTTTATATCATGAAGACTTGTGGAAATATTTTTTATCAAGATATTCCTCCTTGTGATCAAAATATTCCATGTCCAGAGTGTAATAACTTCTCTTCTTGGAGTGCAAACAATAAAGCAAACCCTTATTGTAATTGTGTCCCTTGTCTAGATTGTCAAGAAGCGGTTCAGCAGAGTATTAATTTATCTGGTGATGGTAAAATTGCCAGTGGCGATTATTTAAAGGATACTAAAGAGGTGGAATTAGTGGCTTCTTATGGTGGTCAAAGCCTTTGTTTGGGTAAATTAAGTGTTCCTGTTAATGTAGCTTACGAGTATGCTGCCTCAGGTTCTACGAGTGCATCTGAGAAAGTTTCTATTGATAACCAAAATGGAAATGTACTTTCTGCGATAGATTTAAAAATACCTGTAAACCTAGATTTTAATTTAGAAAAAGGTCAAACTAGCTTCGGAAGTGATGGTGCCATTAGAATGGATGTGACCAAGAAACGTTTTAAAGTGCTTAAGAAATCTTATCCTGTGTGTGCCACAGATATGGCATCAGAAACAATGGAAGGTTTATCTGCTCCTGAGATTGATAAGGCTGACGCTGAAACAATGGATGGAAGTAGTGATGGCGTAATAGGTAAAAAGAAACAAACATTATTTTTTGCTGGTAACGACGCCATTAGTGAAGTGGTAAGTAAGGAGCATAACCCTACTGTTACAGTTATAGCTCATGCTACTAAAGCAGGAAAATTAGCGAAGGGAGAATCTGCTGACAAATACCTTTGTTTAGGACAATATGGTGTGGCTGGAGCCTCTGCACTTCAATATATGTTAACTGGAAGCAGCAACCTTACTCATGCTGTTGAAATTTGTGATGACAAAGGCAATCAGCCTTCTGAAAGAAACATAAACTTACCAATAGACCTTAAAGCGAACTTCACTAAACAAGAGATGAAAGTTGGTGATGATGGCAAAGTGTATATTCAAATCACTGAGAAACAATACAAAAAAATGGGCAAGAGATTCTCAAGATGTTGCTCAAACGGTGATGATTCTTGTTTCTAAGAAGAACTCATTTCTGTAAAGACATAAAAAAAGCATTCGATATGATATCGAATGCTTTTTTTTATGCTCAAATTCCAGATACTAGAATGGGCGATTTTTTAATTTTTCAAAGGCCTTTTCAACCTTAACAAAGTTAAAGGAATCCATTACTGCGTTCATATTATTAGAAAGAGCGTCATTGCAAAGGTTACCCATGCTTCCCTCTAGTGTATGGTTTAAACTTCTATCAGGAATAAATTTGCCTTCGTTAATTCCTTCACCCGTTATTTTATAGGCATCCCGAAAAGGAATGCCACTTAAAACCAGGTTGTTTACGTTCTCTACACTAAATATTAGGTCGTATTTTGGGTCGTCTAGGATATTCTTTTTAACCTCCATTTCTTTAATCATGAATGCTGTAATCTCAAGACATTCAGAGAAGTTCTCAAACGCAGGTATTACCAATTCTTTAAGCAATTGTAATTCTCTATGATATCCGCTAGGTAAATTTGAAAGCAGAGCGTTAATTTGGGTAGGGAGACTTTTAAGTAAGTTGGTTTTTCCTCTTAAAATTTCAGCGACATCAGGATTCTTTTTGTGAGGCATTATACTGCTACCTGTTGTTATTTCTTCAGGTAGTTTAATAAAACCAAAGTTCTGGCTATTATAAAGACAGACATCCATGGCCAAACGAGAAAGGGTATTGGCGAGGTTGCTCAAGGCGGAAGAAACGGCATATTCCATTTTTCCTCTAGTCATTTGGGCATAGACCACATTATAATTTAGGTCTTCAAAGCCCAAGAGCTCCGTGGTTAAAGTTCGATTTAAAGGGAAGGATGAGCCAAAGCCAGCTCCGCTGCCTAAAGGGTTTTTGTTGACTATCTTATAGACAGCCTGCAGTAAAGTAAGGTCATCTATCAGACTCTCTGCATAAGCACCAAACCATAGTCCAAAAGAAGAAGGCATGGCAATCTGAAAGTGGGTGTAACCCGGAAGGAGGTCATTTTTATGTAGATTACTTTTTTCAATGAGGGTTTCAAAAAGGGAAAGAACCTGCTTAGAAATTTCTTCAATTTTTTGTCTGAGGTACATTTTTAAATCCACTAAAACTTGATCGTTTCTAGATCTCCCGCTGTGAATTTTTTTTCCAGTATCTCCAAGTTTTTTAGTGAGCATTAGTTCTACTTGACTATGCACATCCTCTACATCATCCTCAATAACAAACACACCACTATCAATATCTTCAAGAATTAATTTGCATTCCTTTATTAAGGAAGAGAGTTCTTCTTTTTCTAATAGACCAATGCTTTCAAGCATGATGGCATGTGCCATAGAGCCCAGTACATCAAAAGGAGCTAGATGTATATCCAAAACCCTGTCTTGACCTACTGTAAATTTTTCAATATTCTCCTGGACTTTTTTCCCGTTGTCTTTATTCCAAAGTTTCACGTCAGCAATGTTTAAATTAATGAGATACAAATTAACGAAGAATGTGACCTAATGTAGAAAGGCAGGTCTAATAAAATGAAAAGTAAAAATTATTTAGTGGGGTCATTTTAGCACGGTATTTGCATATATATTATTGACTTCGAAGAATGACGCTTGCCGTTTTTCGATGAAATAAAAATAAAGTCTTTAAAATGCCCTTAGGGTGCATCTGGGGGCTTTTTCCGAAAGTAATATCGTGCATTCCTGAATACTGGCATAATTTTTATAGGTCCTTGAGGCCTTGTAGAGCATGCTGTTTTTGGGAATTTGATGATGTTGCTTTTTTTTTATTTTGTATTCTGGTAACAATAATTCTTTAAGGGAATTTTAGTTGCTGAGTGAATTTATAAAAAACTGGTTTATTTGAATAAACACTTACTTAAAATGAGAAATTATTACTCCTTAACTGAGAAAATGGAGCTTAACGGCCATTTTACGAGATTTTTGGCGTTTTTTGCATTAGTTGCCTTTTTTGTCTTCGGGGCTACTTCTGGTGTTCAAGCTCAAAAGCTGAAAGTCGAGAAAAGTGAAAATTCCAAGTCATCTATTTCCACTAATGATTGGACGAGAGGTCTTATGAAAATTTCAGGCTATGAGTATGGCTTTGAAACAGAAAAATTCCTTGACCCTGAGTTTTATGATGCTAGTGGGAATCCTAAGGTTGATTTTTCAAAAATGAAAAACGCATCTAGCGTAGCTTCAGAAATGAAGCTCACTACATCTGGATGCCAATGTAGTTTTAATCTTACTGCCAATTGGGACTTTAATGGAGGTACTTTACTTAGTATACCAAATAGCTGGACACCGTCAAACGGCAAATTTGCATTATTCAATAATTCTCAAACGGGAAATTATGGCATCTTAAATAATGGAGATGACTCAGGAACCTATTATGTCACGCAGACTGTAGACGCTCCTTATGCCGGAGGGCAATCAATTTCGATGGACGCTTACGCAGCTACTCATAATGTGAGTGGTACTGCACAATTATATTTTGAATTTCTGGATGCAAGCAATAACGTACTTGGTACTTCGACAAAAAGTACGGTTACAAATACTTATAATGATAATGGTACACCCTTAGATCCTATTAGTACTATTACGAATACGGCTCCTGCCAATACCGTAAAAATTAGAATAGTTGGATATAGTAAGGATAGAGCACTGAAGTTTGATTCTGTAATTTTAACTTATTGTTCTTCATTAAAACTTGAAAATCCTGATCCTTCCACAGCACAGGTTAATAAAGGACAGAATTTTGATTTAACACTGACCACCAGTGCACCAAATGGTACTAAAGTCGAATGGATACGTTCTACACAGCTTGTAACTTCCCTTTTACAACTTACTATTAAAACTTCAGTTGGAGAGGCTACTGCTTCCAATGGAATTGCTCAACTTCAAATAACTGCTCCAACTATAGCAGGTACATATTATTATTATGCGAATTTTAAACCATTAGACCCTTGTGGGTCTTTTGTGAAATATGTAATTACCGTTAAAGATATTGGTACCAACGACCCCGTGTGTTTTTCTGGATCTAGGGTAATTACAGATAATAAACTTTCTGGAGCTTGTAATACATCGTCAAGTACTTACTACTCCTTATGGCTGAACATGAATTCTTCAGCAGGAAAGACTAATCATCAATATTTTAAAACGACTGATCTTAAGTTTGAAGAGTATTGTGATGGTACAGCCAAAATTTATGGTAGAGTAAAACCTGCAGCAGGCGGAACAAATGATTATCTAGACGTAGTCTATGTACTTTCAGGTAGAACAGCCGTTACGCCACAATATAGTCCTAAACCCAATTCATGTACTACATATGGAAATGACCTTTACTATTATACCAGTGCTACAGGAACAATAACTGGGGGAGCGAGCGGTATTTATAGTGGACTTGAAATAGAAATATCTGATAATTCAACCAACACTATGCCATCGTTTCAAATTGGAACAGGTGGAAATGTGAATACCAATGATTTTGGAGGTAGCGGTTGGTTTGATTTGAATTTCAAAAACAGTGGTACCAACGGTTGGTCCGGAAAAACTAGTCATGGAGACTTTAACTTCAACTTAGGAAATATTGTTCCTTTTGAACTTACAGCCACAGCGAGTGCTCCATCTATTTGTGTAGGCGGAGATGTAA
Source organism: Arcticibacterium sp. (assembly GCF_055134445.1). Classification (NCBI taxonomy): domain Bacteria; kingdom Pseudomonadati; phylum Bacteroidota; class Cytophagia; order Cytophagales; family Leadbetterellaceae; genus Arcticibacterium; species Arcticibacterium sp. The sequence continues at coordinate 2,876 of NZ_JBSRVI010000052.1, read as the reverse complement.
CTTTCAATGCTCAGTTTAAAGGAGATGTTCCATCTTCTTGTAGTCCGTCGTATTCATGGAAATCTCCTACCAATACGGTTGTTAGTACGACTCAATCTTTTTCTCTAAGTAATCTTCAGTCAAACCAGGCTGGAGTTTATACTGTTACCGCGAGCTTTATTTCTGGAGGAAAAAATTGTAGTGTTACTTCTACTGTAAATATTATAGTAAACAGTAATTGTGAAGAAACTCCAGTTTGTGTTCCAAACTGTACACCAGTTACATTAGTAAGTTGGGATTTAAATAATTGTAATACAGGAACAGGTGGTAACTGGTATGGAGAATTTACACCAAGCATAAATAAAGGAGGTTGTGGTGAAATTTCGGCTTCTACTATTTATAGATTAAATCCTGATGTAAATAAACATTCATGTGCAGATGGTCCAGATGGTTCCGATGCCATGTGTGTGAATGGAATTAGTTCAACCACTACTCCGAATGCCGGTAATGATAAGGCCGTAAGATTTTCTACAACCATTACACCTTCTAGTGGTAAGTCGTATAAATTAGGCAACTTAAAGTTTAGCTATAAGAGAAGTGGTTATCAATGTACAGATGGTGGCTCTCAGTCTTTAGTACTTTATGTTTTTAAGAATGGAGAAAAAGTACATGAAGAAGTTATTACGGGATTAACTAAATCTTGGAAAGACAAAACTGTAACTTTTGCAGAAACGGGAAATTTTATTTCTGACGCCGCCACCACTTATGATTTCGAAATTATTGGTTTTAACCCAACGGGAAACTGTACGGTTTGGGAAATCGATAATGTGAAATTAGACGGCTGTTGTGGTACTAGTGTTCCTAAGCCAGTTATAAACGTTAGTAATGCTAATATCTGTAAAGGAGAGTCTGTAGATCTAACAGTTTCTAATTGCTCTGGTACTATTTTATGGAATACAGGTGCTACTACTGCCAAGATTACGGTAAGCCCACAAACTACAACTAGTTATTTAGTTAGTTGTTCAAATGGGTCTTGTAGTGCCGACCAATCTGTAACAGTTACAGTAGATCCTAACTGTAATAATAATATATGTTTGACTTGTACACCTAAGACCGTTGTTAAATGGAACTTAGATCAGTGTCTTGCTTTAAACGAAGCTTATAGCTACAGTGAATTTTTACCTACCTATCCAAATAATGCTAATTTTTCTACAATTACGGCAACAAATGTATACAGGGAGAATCCTAATACAAATTTCCATAGTTGTGTAGTTGGTTTTACAGGGCAGTCTAATAGTGATAGGGCCATGTGTGTTAGTGCCAATACAGGTTCTAGTGCAGATTGGGGTAAAGCTGTTAAGTTTAGTGTAACATTAAAACCTTCTCAAATAGGAGATATCACTTCACTTAAATTTAACCAAAGGGCAGCTGCAACACTTAATTATTCACCATCACCGGCATCTAGTGGCGGGTCGGCATCGAATAATTACCCTAAGAAATACTCTTTAAGGATCTATAAATCAGGGAATTTAGTATTTGAGTCATTAAATCGTTCTACCAGTCCTACAAATTGGACTACTGAGAATATCGATTTAAGTAGTGACCCTGATTTTGAATTTACGGCAAATTCAACTTATGAGTTCCAATTGACTGCTTTTGACGCAGTTGGAAATGGAGCAAGTATTTCTGCTTGGGATCTAGATAATATTGAATTAATAGCCTGTAATAAATCCGATAATATTACTGTTACGGCAACTAATAATTCTCCAAAATGTGAAGGTGAGACCGTAACTTTAACGGCTTCTTCAACTACTACTGGAGCAACTTACTCATGGACTGGACCTTCTGGTTTTGGAACAAAAACGGGAGTAACGGCTACAACAACTATTGTTGGAACTTATACGGTTACTGCAAGTACTGGAAATGGATGTAGTGCTACAGCCACCACAAAAGTTACCAATTTCTTAAAACCAACTGGGGGAACCATAAAAGCGGATGAAGAATTTTGTGGTCCTTACGTACCATCGTTAATTACGAATGTCACGGAATCTGGTGGTGAGAATTGTGGAGGTCCAGAGATAACAGGTAATGATATTTGTGATTCAGGTTCAGGGAAGCCATTATTAATGACTTTAGTATATAATGGTAAGAACTGTTCTCAATCTTTAAATACACAAGGAACAAAAGGTGGCAAATGGGATTGTACTGAAAGTGGTTCAGGTCCTAATGGTGCTGCCAGTGTTTATGTCTCTGTCAATAATAGTCAATACTCCGGAACAGTTATTATTGGTTCTGCATTTACGGTTACAAATGGAGGGTCTACATTATCTAATCCTATTGTTGTAAGCATTTATAATCAGCAAGGTGGAACACTTTTACAAACTGTCACAATTCATACCTCTTGTTCAGTTCCAATTACAATTGGAGATCAATTTGGTTCACTTTTACTAACGGCGGTTAAAGGTTCTAATAATGTAACATACGGTGGTACAAGTGGAATCAAATATACTTGGCAACAAAGAGCTGGAACTTCTGGAACTTGGCTAGCCATTGCAGGAGCTACTGGAAAAGATTATCAACCTGCCAAAATATCTCAAACAACGCAATTTAGACGAGTAGCAACAAACTGTTGTGGAGAAGGTTTTTCTAATGTTGTTACTAAAACAATTACTCCAAAGACTGTTTCAGGAGGTTCAATAAAAGCAGATGAAGCGTTATGTGGACCGTATGATCCAGCGGAGATCACGAATGTGACAAAATCCGATGGAGAAGATTGTGGAGGTCCAGAGATAACAGGTAATGATATTTGTGATTCAGGTTCAGGGAAGCCATTATTAATGACTTTAGTATATAATGGTAAGAACTGTTCTCAATCTTTAAATACACAAGGAACAAAA
>NZ_JBSRVI010000051.1:0-35223 GCF_055134445.1 Arcticibacterium sp. | reverse complement strand
TTATTCCGACTAAGGAATATTTATAGAGAAACTCACAAAAAATATTAAAAATGAAATCAATTAGAAATTTTCTAATGTTATTGGTATGCCTTTTTGGTAGTGTTTTGGTATATTCTCAACCAGTTTGAACGGATATGCTTTAGCAGATATTAGAGGCCTATATTTGAAAATACTGAACGGTAATTATAGAGAAGACGGAATACTTATTGATGCTAGATGGCCTGAAGGTAACTTTTTTTCGTCAGATGGTTTATTTCCTTCTGCACTAGGTCAGGCTCTTATAGCAAATGAGTTTATAAGAGCGTTGAACGCAACATATGAAAGTAAAATTCCATTGATTAGCATTAGAGAAATGATTGAAAATTAAACATGAAAAGAGTGTAAAAATAATCGGATAAGATTCGGCTATTTTTTGGTGGCCGATTCATAGTTTAGTACATTGAGCAGGATAAGTGGGATGAGTTTAGATAAATATCTAATCAAAATTTCCCTATGAATAAAAAAGGTTGTAAATTTGCAGCCTTGTTGACAAACTGGTGAAGAAAGAGCATTCAAAATATCAAATAAATATTCAAGGTCTTGAAAATAAAAGACACGAGTTCGACTTTGATGGAGGTTCAGAGTTTTTCCAGTCTTTTGAACAGGATATTGTTGAGAAAGGAAGTTTTAAGGCTAATGTAGTCTTAGATAAATCCTTAACAATGATGCGTTTAAGCATGGATATTGACAGCGTGGTGACACTTGTCTGCGACAGAAGCTTAGAGGAGTTTGATGAAGCCATAAGTATTCACGAAGATTACGTGTATAAATTTGGTGAAGATTATGAGGTTGTTTCAGAAGATTTGGAAGTTATTCCTTTCGGAGCAGCAGATATTAATCTTGCAAGCATTATCTTTGAGTATATATGTTTAGCAGTACCCATGAAAAAGCTTCATCCAGATTTAAGGGATGAGGATAGCAGTGGAGCTTTTGTCTTTTCTGATAAGGAAGAGGAGGAAGCACAAAAAGAAGAGATAGACCCAAGGTGGGCTGCTCTGCAGAAGTTGAAAAAAGATTTATAAGAATTATTAAATAGGTAAGTAATGGCACATCCGAAACGAAAAATTTCGAAAACGAGAAGAGATAAGCGTAGAACGCATGATAACTTGACTACTAAAGCTTTGTCTGTAGATGCTACTACAGGTGAAATTCATGTACGTCACCGTGCACACGTTTATGAAGGAAACCTTTTTTATAAAGGGAAATTAGTTGCAGAAGACTATAAGTAATATCTTATCAGTTTCTTAACTACTTCAGGGCAGATCAATCAAATGAATATTGCAGTAGACGTAATGGGTGGAGATTATGCTCCAAAGGTTGCTATAGAAGGCGTACTTTTGGCATTGTCTGAACTTCCATCTTCTGTTAATCTTTTATTAGTTGGTAGAGAAAATGAAATCGTAGAAATACTGAATGAAAAAGGTATTTCTGACGATAGAATTATTATAAAACATGCTCAAGAGGTGGTAGAGATGCATGAGCATCCTACTAAGGCCTTTTCTCAGAAACCCAACTCTAGTATTAGTGTTGGGTTTCAACTTATAAAGTCAGGTGAAGCTGACGCCATCTGTAGTGCAGGAAATACCGGTGCTATGATGGTAAATTCCTTGTTTGTCTTGAAAACCTATGGGGAAGTTCTAAGACCTCCTATAGCAGGTTTTTTTCCCTTGAAAAGTGGAAAATCTAGCCTTATGTTAGACATATGGGCTAATGCAGACTGTAAGCCAGAAGTGCTTGTGCAGTTTGCAGAATTGGGTTCTCTTTATGCTAAATTTTATTTTGGTTTAGAAAGTCCACGAGTAGCCCTACTGAATATAGGTGAAGAAGAGACAAAAGGCTCCGCCGTGGCTATGGCTACGCACCAATTGCTCAAAACGAACGAGAAAATCAATTTTGTTGGCAATATTGAAGGAAGAGACCTTTTTGAAGATAGAGCGGATGTGGTTGTAACCGAAGGTTTTACCGGAAACGTAATCTTTAAAATGGGAGAATCTTTTTATGAGTATGCTCATAGTCAGCATATTAAAGACCCGCTTATTGACCGCATGAATTACGAAGTAGTGGGTGGAAGCCCTATTATTGGCGTAAGGGGAAATGTTATTGTAGGGCATGGTATTTCTTCACCGGCTGCAATAAAAAATATGATTTTACTTGCTATGAAGCAGGTGGAATCCGGAGTAAATGCTAAAATTGCAGAAGAGTTCGGAGACTAACTGCTATTAAACAAAAGAACCTAAAATCTTTTATGAGCTTGAAAGCCGCAATTACGGGGGTACATGGGTACCTTCCAGAAGATGTTCTGACCAATGCTGACCTGGAAAAGCTGGTTGATACTAATGATGAATGGATTGTTAGCAGAACAGGAATTAAAGAAAGAAGAATATTAAAAGGGGAGGGTTTAGGTACTTCTTATATGGCTGCAGAAGCCGTAAGAGGTTTACTTAAAAAAACCAACACCGATCCATCTGAAGTGGATTTGGTGATAGTAGCTACGGTTACCCCTGATTATTTTTTCCCCTCTACCGCAAATTTAGTTTGTACACAAACCGGAATCGGCTCCATTGGTAGCTTTGATATCATGGCGGCGTGTTCAGGCTTCATTTATGCATTAGCTACAGGTAGTCAGTTTATAGAAACTGGGAGATATAAAAAAGTGATAGTGGTGGGTGCTGATAAAATGTCTGCCATTGTAGACTGGAAGGACCGTACCACTTGTATACTTTTTGGTGATGGAGCTGGAGCTGTGATGCTAGAGCCCAACGATGAAGGTTGTGGACTGATGGATTTCAGGTTGCATTCTGATGGAACTGGTGAGCATCATTTGATAATGAAAGGCGGAGGAAGTAAAATCCCTGCCACATTAGAGAGTGTTGCACAAGATTTACACTATATTCGTCAAGAGGGTCAAGCTGTTTTTAAATTTGCAGTGACCAAAATGGCGGATGCAGCAGCTGAGATCATGCAAGCAAATAATCTTACAGGTGATGATATTGCTTTTTTAGTGCCTCATCAGGCCAATAAAAGAATCATTGATGCCACAGCAAAAAGAATGGAAATCAGCTCAGATAAAGTGATGATGAATATAGATAGGTATGGTAATACCACCGCCGCTACTATTCCATTATGCTTATTTGATTTTGAATCGAAATTGAAAAAAGGAGATAATATTATTTTGGCGGCCTTTGGAGGTGGATTCACTTGGGGATCTGCTTATATTAAATGGGCTTATTAATTAAATAACTTTTAGATATGGCTACTACAGCTGATTTTAGAAACGGTTTGTGTATTGAATACAATAATGGACTATGTATCATTACTGAATTTCAACATGTGAAACCGGGCAAAGGTCCTGCTTTTGTTAGAACTAAATTGAAGAACTTAAAGACGGGTAAAGTCTTAGAAAATACTTTTACTGCTGGAGTTTCTGTGGTAACTGCTAGAATAGAAAGAAGGCAGTTCCAATTTATTTTTAGTGATGATATTGGATATCATTTCATGAATAGCGAGACTTTTGAACAAATTAATTTGCCTACCGAAATGGTTCCTGCAAATGATTTATTAAAAGAAGGTCAAAATGTTGACATTCTTATACATGCAGAAGAAGAGTCGCCGCTTATTGTGGAGATGCCTATGTATGTGGAGCTTCGTGTTACCTATACCGAGCCAGGTTTAAAAGGTGATACGGCCAATAGTCCAATGAAACCAGCTACGGTGGAAACAGGTGCTACTATTAAAGTACCTTTATTTATAGAAAACGACGAATTAATTAAGGTGAATACGAATTCTTATGAATACGATTCACGTGTTAAAGAGAAATAATCAAGATCGCCTCCTTAGGGGGTGATCTTCTTTATTTTATATGGTATACTTTTCTTTTTACATTTGTAACACTCAAAATATTACCTTTTCTTAGTAATGGAGACAAAAGAGATTCAGAAATTAATAGATTATATTTCAAAATCGGATTTAGATGAAGTAAACATCGAAACATCCGAACTGAAATTACATATCAAAAGAAATACAGCTGTTACAATGGCAGCACCACAATTAGTGTCTGCTCCAGTTGCAGCTCCAGCGGCTTTGCCAGCAACAGCTGCTCCTGTAGAAGTAAAAGCTGTGGAAGCACCTGCTGTAAACGATGGTTTCATTGAAGTTAAATCTCCAATGATTGGTACTTTCTACAGATCCGCAGGTCCAGGAAAACCAAACTTTAAGGAGATTGGTGACAACTTAGCCATTGGAGATGTGGTTTGTATTGTGGAAGCTATGAAGCTTTTCAATGAAATAGAATCAGAAATTTCTGGTAAAATTGTTAAAATATTGGTTGATGACGCATCTCCAGTGGAGTATGACCAACCTTTGTTCTTAGTTGACCCTTCCTAACGGTCTATTCATTTTTTTAAATAGTATCTATGTTTAAGAAATTATTGGTAGCAAATAGGGGAGAAATTGCCCTAAGGATTATGAGAACCTGTCGTGAGATGGGCATTAAAACTGTTGCCGTTTATTCTACAGCGGATAGAGACAGTTTACATGTTCGTTTTGCGGATGAAGCTGTATGTATAGGTCCTCCTCAAAGTTCAAAATCGTATTTAAGTATTCCAAATATACTTTCTGCAGCGGAAATTACCAATGCAGATGCCATACACCCTGGCTATGGTTTTTTATCTGAAAACGCTGAGTTTTCTAAGATTTGTGAAGACTATGGTATCAAATTTATTGGTGCTACTTCGGAGCAAATCAACCAAATGGGAGATAAGGCCACAGCAAAGAAGACCATGATTAAAGCTGGTGTACCGGTTATTCCTGGTTCAGATGGACTTTTGGAGTCTGTAGAAGAAGGTATCAAACTTTCAAACGAAATGGGATATCCTGTTATCGTTAAAGCTACAGCTGGTGGTGGAGGTAGAGGTATGAGAGTCATTAGAAAGGATTCGGAGTTTCAAAAAATGTGGGATGACGCCAAAATGGAGTCAGGAGCAGCTTTTGGTAACGATGGTCTTTATCTAGAGAAATTTGTTGAAGATCCTCGACACATTGAAATTCAAATAGTTGGAGATAGTTACGGAACCGTTTGTCACCTGTCTGAAAGAGATTGTTCTATCCAAAGAAGACACCAGAAACTATTGGAAGAAACGCCATCTCCGGTAGTAGATGCTGAGCTTCGTAGAAAAATGGGAGAAGCTGCCATTAAGGGAGCCTCTGCTATCAGATATGAAGGAGCAGGAACTGTAGAGTTTTTGGTAGACAAAAATGGGGATTTCTATTTCATGGAAATGAATACCAGAATCCAAGTAGAACATCCTATTACAGAAGAGGTTACAGATTTTGACTTGATAAAAGAACAAATAAAAGTGGCCGCAGGGATTCCTATTTCGGGAAAAAACTATGAGCCTAAAATGTTCTCTATGGAGTGCCGTATAAATGCGGAAGATCCTGCAAATGGTTTCAGACCTTGTCCTGGTACTATTAAATCAATGCATTTTCCTGGTGGCCATGGTGTAAGAGTGGATAGTCATGTGTACGTAGGTTACACTATCCCGCCATATTATGACTCCATGATAGCCAAAGTTATAGTAACCGCTCAAAGTAGAGAAGAGGTAATTGTAAGAATGAAAAGAGCTTTGGATGAGTTTTATATTGAGGGTGTAAAAACCACCATACCTTTCCATCAGAAATTAATGATGGACGAAACATTCAGGTCTGGAATTTTTACGACCAGCTTCCTTGAAAGTTTCGACTTCAGCGATTTATAATATTGAACAAAGAGCCTCGAAAGAGGCTCTTTTGTTTTTATTGGTACTTCTAATCATGTTGTTTATCTAACGACATCTTATTTAAAAGCAATATTTTCTTTTTCCTTGTATCTTAGTAAGCAAGTTTGAAATTAATTTATGCTGCTAAGAAATCTACTTTTATTTTTCCTTTTACCATTTTTCTCTTGGGCTCAAGAGCCACTTGGAAACGAATGGATTAATAATGACCAAGACTATATTCGAATTGGAATTAGTAATGATGGTTTTTATGAAATAGATGGGGCTTCGCTAGCTAAAATAGGTTTTGTTTTAGAAAATAAGGCTCCAGAAATGCTTCAGGTTTGGCATTTAGGGAAGGAGATCTCTATTCAAGTGACGGGTGTGGTTGATGGTGTTTTTGGAGTGTCTTCAAAGATTTTATTCTATGGAGAAAAGAACAAGGGCGATTTGGACAGCCTAGTTTATAGACCAACTTCCGACAGAATGAATTTGAATCAAAGTCTTTTTTCTGATGAGGCGGCTTATTTTTTAACGCTGGGCAAAACAGCGGGAAAGAGAATGGCTTCCACCGCTTATGAAGAGACTAGTCAAGCGGCTTCTTATCATAAAAAAGTGCATCTTCAACTTTACGAAAAACAGTATTCTTTTAATAACATCATTGGGCTATTGCCAAATCTGCAGCAAAGCTATTATGAGCAAGGAGAAGGTTGGACAGGACCGTTTATGAGTGCAGATTCCTCTTCCACATTTTTTATTCCTGTAAAAGATTTTCAAGGAAACACAGGCTTAAAAGGCCATCTGAAAATGCAGCTGAACGGTAGGTCTGAGGTGAAGCACAGGATTGCGTATAGCATTAATGGTATTAAGCAGGCAGACACCCTTCTTATTGGCAATTTTGAAAGATTGGACAAAGAACTTGAAATTTCGGATGTTCTTCTTCAAAGTGGAGGACTCACTATTAAGTTTACGCCTATTTCTTTAACTACAGATGCTTTAGATTGGTATTCTGTAACTTCTTTTGAATTAACATATCCTCAAAAAACAACGGATTTTGCTAACAGTAGCTTTATGTATGCAGAAGCCAGTAAAAACTATAAAGCATCAGATAAAGTTCTAAACATTACCGATAGATGGAACGTAAGGCCCTATGAATTAAAGGAAGGAAGGTTTTTTTCTCGGGAGACTTCAACAAACTATTTCTATAAAGAAACGCAAAAAGCGAGTGTATTAGAGAAAGTTGAATTTAAGAAAATAGAACCTACTCGTTTTAATTATGTCATTTTAACTTCCGAAAGTTTAAGAAATGGCTCTACCGAATACGCCAATTACAGAGAGAGCAACGCCGGAGGTTCTTACAAAACCTTAATTATTACACCTTCAGAATTGTATAATCAGTTTATGTATGGTGTTAGAAATCCTTTGGCTATTCGTCGTTTTGCTCAGTCGCTGCTTATGGATGACTCCGAAACTAAATTTTTATTTTTGGTGGGGAGGCCTGTTACTTTTCCAGATATCATGAAAACGGAGAAGGCGAAAGATTTAGTACCTTCTTTTGGTTACCCAGGTTCAGATGTTTTATTAACCGCTGGTACTAAGTCAGGTTTTGCTGAGGTACAAGGTATGGCTACAGGAAGACTGAATGTGACTAAAAATGAGGAAATTCTGGCCTATCTAAATAAAGTCAAGGAATCAGAAGCGGCTCCAAGAGGGCAAGATTGGAAAAAACGGTTTTTACACCTTTCGGGCGGTAAAACGGCTTATGAAATTAGCTCATTGGCCAATGTCCTAGACAACATTAAATCTCAGGCTGAAAACCATTTCTGGGGAGCTAGTATTACCTCCAAACGGAAGCAAAGCTTAAAAGAAGTGGAGCTTTTAGATATTTCCAAAGAGGTAAATGATGGCGTGGGTCTTATTACATTTGCGGGGCATGGCTCTGCTAATGTCATTGATTTAAATATTGGGTATTGTTCCACTGTAGAAAGTGGTTTTGAAAACAAGGGAAAGTATCCTTTGATGTTTTTCAATGGCTGCGGTGTAGGGAATGTGTTTTATAGATATGACCCGCTGACCACAGATTGGTTGTTAACGCCCAATAAGGGAGCCATTGCGGTTTTTGCCAATTCCTTTTGGAGTTATCTTTTGCCTACTCAGATTTACTTAAACAGGCTCTACGAAAAACTTTTTGTGGAGAAGGAAACCTTAGGACTTACGCTTGGAGAAATTCATCAAGAGGTCAATAAGGATTTGAATTTGCTGCGTAATAACGGTCATATTTTGGCAAATATCCATCAAATGATTTTACAAGGGGACCCTGCCATCAAAATGTTTCCGATAGAGGCACCAGACTTTGTGGCATTGGAAGAAGGGATGACTTTAGAGTCTGTTGATGTTTCTAAACCTATGAGTGAGAATGATTCTTTATGGTGGACGCTACCAGTTCAAAACTTGGGTATGTATGATAGTACACAACAGTTTACCATAGAAGTTCGGGGTTACAACGGCTTTACTTATGTTCGTGAAGTTCCATCTTTTCCATTTAATGATACTTTACGGGTAAAATTTAAATTACCAAGTATTATTAATAATATGTTGATGCTTACATTGAATGTGGATAAAGGTATCGAAGAATTGGACTATAGCAATAATTATGCTTTGTTTAGATTTGAGAATCAAATTGAGGCATTCTCACATACTTCTTACCCTGCCAACCTAGTTCCGGATAATGTAGAACCGCTATTGTCGGTTAGGATTAACGGAAAGCAAATAGAAAACGGAGATTATATTTCTGCCGAATCTACCATTGAAGCTCGGGTTATTGATGAAAATGCCTTTGATTTAACCAATACTGGGCTGGTTAAAATGTATATATCATCTGAAAATAATGGATACGAGCTGCTGTCTTTAACAGAAACAAGCCTCTCAAAAGCGAACGAACTACTAGCAAAAGCAATTTTAAATCTGAGTTCTGGCACATACACCTTAAAAGTGGAAGCTCAGGATACTAAAGGAAATGCTGTTAAGCAGCCATATAACATTAGTTTTAAGGTGGCAGAGGGAACAATGAAAGGCACAATTTCAGTTTATCCGAATCCTGTTAGTTTTTCACGAGAAAGTCAGCTAAGTTTTCAAATTATAGCGAAAGAAAATCCATTACCAGCCAAGATTTACATTTACAATACAAAGGGACAGCTTATGTATGATAAATGGATAAACCCTACGGTAGGTCAGAATACGGAGTTCTTAGATTTAAGCTCTTATGCACTAGGTGTTTACAATGTAAGGCTGGAGGTGAATTGGCCAGATAGGATAGAGGTTTTAAGCACCAGAATAGTGGTGCCCTAGTTTATTCTATATAAGAATTAATTATAACCGCTTTATAACTTTTACCAGAGTCAATAGCTCCACTTCCTATACAATCTGAAGAGGTTTGGCAGAATTCGATATCTGTAATTTCCTTATAGATTAAACCCGTGTTGGCGGCATAAACGGTGTAAATGTAATCTTTACTGATAAGCGAGGAATCCTTTTTCTGTACTACCTGTAAGGTGTTGGCATAGCTATTGAATGCTTTGCCCAGGTCGCTGGTTATGAGCGTAACTTCATCTAAGGTATTATGCAAATTTTGATTCCAAGAAAGTTTATCTGTTGGATTTTGATAGAATAATAAAAGGTCTAGGCCTTCATCATTTCTTAGAATCTTATTGCCATTTAGAGTGTAAGCTCCTACGGCACTAAAGGTCCATTCGTCCGCCTTGTTTTGTTGTGTAAACCTTTCTATTTTATAACTTTTGTCAGAGATTTTGGCTAGCCTTTCTTTCAGAAAGTAGTGATTGACTTTGGGTTGTTCTGTGAGCGAATATTGCGTATCAAAAACTTCATATTCCCAGACCATTCCATCTTCTAGTGGGAAGTAATTTACCGGGTCTATAGCGTCTATAGGCTCAGAGCAGGCCATAGACAAAGGGAGAATCAGGAAGTATAAAATTCGTTTAACCATATGCCAAGATATAGGACTTTGCTGCATAACCAGAGGTCTTGTGACTTTTGGCTTAGCGGAATGTTTTCGTTGTAAATGTTACGTAAATGTAATTCATACGCTGTTTTATTAACGTATTTCCATAGTAGATGTTTTTCATGAAAGATATCTTGACCTACCGTTTCCATTTTTTTAAAGCTAAGAAAGGCGAAATCATTAAAGGCTGCTTTTTTGGTTCTCATTCTTAAGCTTTCTGGTAAATTGCCTTTCATGGCATCTCTAAGTGTACCTCTCAAATAACCGTTCTGGAAGTTTAGCTCAGACGGAACATTGGCAGCCAAGTAAAGCAATTTCTTATCTAAAAATGGATAGGAAGAAACCAGGTTGTATTGTCTCCCAATCGCATCTAAAGTTTCCATGGCTTGGCAGCCTAAATCCACCAAACTATTTTTAACATAGGTATAATGATGCTCAGAAGGAATGTTTTGATACCATGCCTTCAGTCCGCTGTCTTGTTTGACCTCAAATGGGAATGCATGAAGAATAGGTGGAATTATTTTTGGTTCAGTCTTTCTTAAAATGCTCGCCTTTATTTTTCCTAGAAGAATTTTAGTTTCGAATGCTCCAGATAGCAGCATTCTAAATGTTAATTTAATTTTGGAGGAAGAGGCGTGTGTAAACACCTGTTTGATAAGATAGGTCTCAAAAGGTTCAGCTTCGTCTTCGTCTAAAAGAAGCCATTTTTTCATGAGTACTTCTCTCAGTTCTTTAAACTTCCCTTTAACCACCAGCTCTTTCACATACTCATGCCCATAACCCACGGTACTGTCTCCACCGTGTCCGGAGATGAGGATATCGCTGCCATGAAGCGTAGCTGTATTCATAATAGGTAAGAAAATAGCCGATGGAATAATCATGCTTTCTGGCTTGCATGTCAGTCTTGTTATTTTCTGAATAGACTCGTAAAGGGTTTCCTGTAAGGTTACCTCCACTAATTCAAATTGACCCCAATGGGCAAGCTCATGAGCATATTTCTTTTCAAATGAGGCACTGCCCTCTGAATCGAAAAAGATACCTTTCAGTAGGCCACTAGTTCTAAGATTAATGATGGAACATAACGAAGAAGAGTCCAAGCCTCCGCTTAGGTTTGCGGCTATTTTATCTTTTCCATTTACTTTTGAAAGCGTCACCTTACTTAGCCGCTTTGCGAACGCCGCAATAAGCTCTTCGGCTTTTAAAGTGGTGGTAAAGTTTGGTTGCCAGTAAAAACTGCTTTCTACATTTCCTGCTCTAAAATGTAGTTTTTGACCCGGAAGCACTCTTTTAATGGATTCAAAGAATGTTTCTTCTTGAATAAAATCATTGTTGGTTTCGGGATTGAAGTAGGCGGCTATTTGTGATGCATTTATAGCCGGCATTTCTGGTAAGCAGGCCAATATGGCTCTAAGCTCGTTGGATGCAATGAGCAGGTCATCTTTGAAATAATAATACAGGCTTTTTACGCCAAAAATATCTCTGAAGAGGTCTACCGAAAACTTCATTTTATGAAAATAAACACCTGAAAACTCGGCGTCTATCTCTGAAAGATTATCGAGGTCAAAGAAATCTTTTTCTGGGTAAATGTCTAGCAACCAGCTTTCTTTGGCTTTGTCTTTCATTTTGGCGTTTTGCCCAAACTGTTGGAAAGATTGACCATTACCAAGCATGGTATACCCTAGTTTGCGAAGCAAAGGCTGCAAATCTGGGTAGGTGAGGGCACCATTAAATTGCTGTATGTGAAGAAATTTTGCCAATATACTTTATTGCGATTTTGCTGGATTTATAAAGATAGCTGTCAGAGACTGGATAAAGGGCTTTTGGTGCTAAAATCTAAAGTTTGGATGGCAATTATTAAACTGAAATAGGAGTATTTATAAAGAAGAGGGGGAGGTATTGCCCCTTCCTTATTATCTTTGTCTTTCCTCATTTCCAGACTGTAGTGAATAAATATATAGACGAACTTAATCCTCCTCAAAAACAAGCTGTTACACACCCAAAAGGCCCTCTGATGATTATTGCAGGTGCGGGTTCTGGTAAAACGCGTGTGTTAACATATAGAATAGCTTGGCTGATAGAGCAAGGAGTTGATCCTTTTAACATTTTGACCCTGACTTTTACCAATAAAGCGGCGGAAGAAATGAAAAAAAGGATTGAGAAGATTATTGGGCCTAATGCCAGAAACCTTTGGTCTGGTACGTTTCACTCCGTTTTTGCTAAGATTTTACGTTACGAAGGAAAGGTTTTGGGTTATACCTCCAACTTCTCTATCTATGATTCTGACGATTCCAAGTCCTTGGTGAAAACCATTGTGAAGGAATTTGGATTAGACGATAAAGTGTATAAGCCGAGGTCTATTTTGAATAGAATTTCTAACGCTAAAAACTCTTTGGTTTCTCATGAAATGTATAATGAGAGCTCCATTTTTAGAGAAGAAGATGCAGGAGCCAGAATGCCAGAAATTGGGAGGATTTACAAAGCCTATGTGCTCAGGTGTTTTCAAGCCAATGCCATGGATTTTGACGATTTGCTTTATAATACCAATGTGCTTTTTAGAGACCATCTGGACATTTTAAATAAGTATCAGCATAAGTTTAGACATGTGCTGGTAGATGAGTTTCAGGATACTAACGTGTCGCAGTATCTGATTACCAGAAAGCTTTCTGCCGTGCATCAAAACATTTGTGTGGTGGGTGACGACGCTCAGAGTATCTATGCTTTCCGTGGTGCTAACATTCAGAATATCCTGAACTTTAAGAAGGATTATCCTGAGCTGGTGACCGTTAAGCTTGAACAAAACTACAGGTCTACCAAGAACATTGTCAATGCTGCCAATTCTTTGATAAAGAAGAATAAAGAGCAGTTTGAGAAGAATGTTTTTACAGATAATGACGAAGGTAAGAAGATAGAAGTGATGAAGGCTTCCTCCGACAACGAGGAAGGCAAAAATGTGGCGAATAAGATTTTTGATGCGAAGCTTACCAACAGCCTGCATAATTCTGACTTTGCCATTTTATACCGTACCAATGCCCAATCCAGAGCGTTTGAGGAGGCATTGCGTAAGATGAATATCAAGTACAGAATTATAGGGGGCTTGTCTTTCTACCAAAGAAAGGAAATTAAAGACGTGCTGGCCTATTTACGTTACACCGTAAATCAGCAAGACGAAGAGGCCTTTAAGCGTATAATTAACTTACCTAAAAGAGGAATTGGAGATACCAGCGTAGCCAAAATTGCGGTAGCAGCTGCCGAGTCCGGAAAGTCTATTTGGGAAGTGGTATGCCATGCCTCTGAATTTATAGAAGGTGCGGTGGCCAAGAAGATCATGGGCTTTGGAGAGATGATACAGAGCTATATCTTGGAGCTAGAAAAAGACCAAGATGCTCATAGTTTGGCTACGCATATTGCCAAAACCACGGGTATTTTAAGAGAACTGTATGCCGATAAAACAGTGGAGGGGCTTGCCAGATATGAGAATATTCAGGAGCTGTTAAACTCCATCAAGCAGTTTGTGGATAATGACGAAAACGAAGACAAAAGTCTTACCTCTTTTCTTCAAACCGTTTCGCTTTATAGTACATCCGATGCGGATGATGATGATGGTGACACCGACCGTGTAACCATGATGACCATACACGGTAGTAAGGGTTTGGAGTTTTCGCATGTGTTTGTGGTCGGGCTAGAGGAAAACCTTTTCCCTTCTCAGATGATGCTGAACAACAGAGCAGATTTGGAGGAAGAACGCCGTCTGTTTTATGTGGCTATTACCAGAGCAGAGAAAGACCTCACGCTAAGCTATGCCGAAAGCAGGTATAACTGGGGCCGACTGACCTACTGCGAGCCGAGCCGTTTCTTGCTGGAAATAGATGAGGAATACCTAGACATGCCAAAAGACACTAAGCCTACCATGAAGTCTTTTGGGAACGATAGTGATGTTTTACGGTCTTTTCAAAAGCCGACTTTTCTAGGTCAAAGAGACTCGCAAACTTCAGCTAAAACGCCGTCACCCACATCGCCACCTACCAGACCGCCAAGTGCAGGCGTGAGTAAAAGAGAGCAGGTGATTAGTAACCTTAAGCCTGTAACCCAAGCCAGACCGCAAGTAGAGCATAAACCATCTACGAACTTTGTGGCAAGTAATCCTTCTGAGCTTAAAGCAGGCATAAAAGTGGAGCACGCCAAATTTGGTTTTGGAAGAATAACGGCCATGGATATGATGGGCAACAGCCATAAAGCCACCGTGGTATTTGATACGGTGGGTGAAAAAACGCTATTGCTTAGTTTTGCTAAGTTGAGGGCGGTGGAGTAGGGGTTTGACTTTGTTGAAGTGTGTTGTGACTTTTTGCCGCTATCTCATGCTAGAGAATTGAAAACACTACTGCGAAGCTTCAAGCTCTAAATTTTTAGTTAAATCCTAAGCTTTCAAAAATTATAGCCTAATGATTGGGTGCAGTTTTATCATGTCAGTTTCTTTAGGATGGAATTAAAATTTTCAGACTTAATATAATTTCTTTTTTTCTTGTTAACCTGAATTACATCAAGAAGCCCCAACCTCACTAATGTTTTTAGGTCAGATCTAGCGGTGAAGTTTGAAATATTGAATCTCGTTTCTACCTCTTTGGTGTTTAATACTCTGTCCGAATCATCATTCAAAAGCTTGATTATTTGAGCAGTTCTTTCATTAATTTCAGGAATCTTCATGAATTTTGTCGCCTGAAAAACTTCTTTTTGTTTTCTATTGATGTACTCTTTTAAAGCTTCGTAAGCTTTCTCCATTGTTTTTATATGGTAAGTAATGAAATAGCTTAAATCATTATCATCGGATTCGGTATATAGATAGGATTTTTCGTACTGGTTTTTTGTGTCTTGGATTATTTTTGAAATGGATAGATATTCGGTTAACCAATAGCCATTTTTTAACATATACCAATAAAACAATGCCCTAGCAGTCCTTCCATTTCCATCTGTAAATGGGTGAATCCATCCAACCATAAAATGAACTATACATCCTTTTATAATTGGATGTATAAAATCAGCACTATCATGATTGAAAAACACGCATAGGTCTTCAATTAATTTTTCTAGCTCTTTTTTTAAAGGGGGTGAATGTACTATTTCACTTTTTAAATAGTCAACTACGTGCACATCATCACTTTCTCTAAAAGCCCCTTCTTCCTTACGAGAAACTAATGTTTCATTCGAAATTAGTTTATGAATGTATAATATGCTTTTTGGCGTTAAATCTTTGTCTTTGTTTTGAACGATGTATTTCATTGTTATGAAATTGTTCATTATCATTAACTCAGACTTGTTTTTTGGCTTTTTTTCAAGTTGAATCATTTCTTTCGCTTTTTTTCTTGTTGTAATTGCACCTTCTATTTGGCTACTTGAGATAGACTCTTCTATTAATGAGCTTATTATATATTTTGTTTTATCGGTTTCTGCTATTCCAATATTACTGCCAAGAGTTCCTCCTATATGCATATCAAATTGGTGTAGAGCTCTTTGCATAAAATCTGTGATTATGAATGAAAAGGAATGGTTTCCAAAATTGACTTTTTTTGCTTTTAATATTCTATGTAGTTTGATTGCATTCCAAAGTTCAGTGGGGTCGTACTTTTTAGACTTGTATTTGACTTTATCCCAATACAAATATTCATCTTGAATACTTTTCATTATTCCATTCATCTGTAATTCAACCATTAATGAAATAGTACTTTTGTCTTCTTTGTATTTTGGAGCTTGTTCAATCATAGTGTACAAATATATAGAAATAGCGAGATTATCCAATAATCTCGCTATTTCTCGTTTTTCAATTAAACCCAAAACTAATCTAGTCAAAACAGACGTCTATATCCAATATTTATCCGCTTGAAAGTATTTATAGCAGGCTAACTGTATCCGTCTAATAAGTGAAATTGGAGATATTAATTCACACAGCCAAAAGCATTTATTTTTTGGAGGATTATATGAAATTAAATGGGTCTTAGAAATATGATTCTCTCTCTAAAAAAGTTTGGAGCTTTGTAAAAGTATAAGGGTGCCTTAAAGCCAGAGGTTTGAAGGCACCCTATCGAAGCTGTAAGCTTAGGAGAACGAGCTTCTTAACTTGCTTTTGAGTGCGTCTCCATATGATGTTCTAGCAAATCTTTCAAACTCGCTAGATAGTCAGCAAATACTTTATTTCCCATGTCGGGATGTTCCGCATTGGGCATTGTTATGGGGTTTTCGTCTAGATACTGGTATAGTTCAGGATATTCCTCTTCTATTTTGAGGGTAAGTGCGTTAATTTCGTTGGTGAGTATTTGTATCCTTTTCATAGTGTTTTTGTTTCTTCACCTAAGATACAATTAAATGAGAGATTTTTCTAGAGACCATTCGTTTGTTTGACTTTAGTCTAGGCATCCTATCGCTTAAGTTTTATCCCGCTCTTACGCTGAGTCCACAGTTTTTATCTCAAGGTTCACGTGTTCTCTATTAAATTTTCTACCTTAAAGGGAATAAGTTCTATTACTTAAAATTGAAAATTCAGAAATAAATGAAACTTAATCGATATGTTCTTTCTCTTTTTTCAATAGCTCCCTTAAGCTCTCCAAGTACTCTTTAAAGGCATTTTTATTTACCCCTTCTTGATCGTCTGATGGAAGGGTTAGTGGGTTTTCCTCTAGAGATTGATAGAGTTCAGGATGATTCTGCTCTATCTCCAATGTGAGTTTATTGATCTCTTCTGTTATCAGCTGTAGGTCTTTCATGGTATGATTTATTTGATTTTATAAATAGGTTAAAATAATTGTTCCGACGTCCTTTTTGCTTACAACTGTGGAGGGCGTTCTACATTAAGTATAGTATTATATCTGAAAGTATAATAACTATTGTAAATTCAAAAATAAATGAAAAATATGTATTGGCTATAATAAAACCCAACTGTTTCATCAACAGATGGGTTCTTTAAATTGCTTTAGAGCTTTAAAAGGGATTTTATCTTATGATAAACCTCCGTATTTTCATAAATACCTTGGAAAATCTCAGAACCAGGGCCATAAGCGAAAATCGGAATTAAGGCTGCCGTATGATGTTTGGTGTTAAACTTGATGCTTATTTTGTCTCGTGTTTCACCACTGGTTAATGCTGCTCCACCTGTTTCATGATCTGCGGTTACCACTACTAAGGTGTTTTTGTCTTTTTTGGCGAAGTCTAAAACGACGCCTAAAACTTTGTCAAAATCCAGCTGTTCTGCCACCAGCATTTCTGCGTTATTTTGATGTCCAGCCCAGTCTATATAAGAACCTTCAGACATTAAAAAGAAGCCATTTTTACCTTGACTTAGATAGTCTAAGGCGAGCTGAGTAGCTTCTGGTAGAAAGTCGCCACGACCAAGATGCTTGAAAGGCATTTCTTCTTTTTCTAAAAGGAAACCATATTTTTTGTTGCCGTCCACAGAAGCTGTTAAGTCTATAGAATCCATTGTGTATCCTTTGAGCTTCATACTTTCAAAGAGATTTTTCTTATCAGAGCGATCTGTGAAGAATTTGAGACCAGCTCCTGCAAAGAAATCAACTCTAGAATTGGCTAACTCAAAGGCTATTTCCTCATGCATGTTTCTACTTTTGACATGAGCATAAAAGCATGCTGGCGTGGCGTGGGTAATGGTGGAAAGACTTACCAGCCCCGTTTTATAGTTTTTGGCTGCCATTTCTTCCAGTATGGTCGGTATAGAAAGTGTATCGGCGTCAACCCCTACAGCTCCATTATAAGTTTTCTGGCCACTGGCAAGGGCCGTAGCACCAGCCGAAGAGTCGGTTACTTTGTGGCTAGAAGAAGAGGTTTTAATGAATCCAATGCTTTTAAACTGTTCAAAATTGGAGGGCGAATCTTTGTAGAAAAAAGCCGTCGAAATTTGACTTAAACCCATACCATCTCCCACTAGCAGGATGACATTTTTAGGTTTATTTTGAGCATATAAACTGCCGCTAAGAAATAGAAGTGTGAGTACTTTTAATATTTTCATTTTTTGGGTCTAATGAGTTGAGCTACAAAAGTAGAGGATGTATTATTTAATTTAGAACGCTATTTGTTTTTTAATGGTAAATTAATGCTCCAATGAATAAACAATAGATTTGATATTAGCTTAATGTAGTGCTGTTAGTAGACAGGAATTGAAGGTTTATCTTTACCCAAATTATTGAAATTATAAATGAACAGATTATTAGTTTTTCTTTTCCTTGTTTCAGGTCTTTCTTACGGACAAGGTAACCAAGTGCATTCGCATAATGATTATGCTCAGGATGTGCCTTTTTGGAAGGCTTTCTCTTCCGGTTGTGGTTCTATAGAATCCGATTTGATTTTACAGAATGGCAAACTGATGGTGGCTCATAACGTACCAGACATTAAAGCGGTCAATACCTTTGAAAATCTTTATTTGAAGCCGCTCCAGGTGATTATGAACTCCGAGCAGTATGAGGCTTTTGATTTACAAATACTCATTGATTTTAAAACACGAGCAGAAACTACTTTAAAAGTTTTGATAGCTCAGCTAGAGCAATATCCTGATCTCATTCATTCTAAGAACAAGTCAAAGAAAATTCAATTTGTTATTTCAGGGAATAGACCGGAAGTAGAGGATTATGGTCGTTTTCCGGATTACATCCATTTTGATTATCAAACGGTGGATACATGGCCACAAAATATGGATAAGGTGGCTTTGGTAAGTTTACCTTTTTATAAGTACAGTCGCTGGAATGGAAAAGGAAGGTTGACCAGTCGTGATGAAGCAAAGCTTAAAGCGGTCATTGACCAAATACATGCTAAAGGCAAAAAGGTAAGGTTTTGGGCTACGCCCGATTCTAAAACAGCTTGGTATACGCTTTCTCAATTAGGCATAGACTTTATCAATACCGACGAGCCTTTTGAATGCAATGCATATTTGAAAACACTTTCTGAAGGTTTAGTGCCAAGAATAGAGAAGGAAGAGTTGTCTTTTAAATTGCCTGCTGCTAAGTTTAATCAGCCTACCGTCATACTGATGATTGGAGATGGAAATGGTTTAGCACAGATTTCTTCAGGGATTTTGAGTCAAAAGGAGCCTTTAAATCTAACGAGGATAAAGAGTTTGGGTTTAATTAAGACACAAGCTGCAGACGATTTTACGACGGATTCTGCCGCCGGTGGTACGGCCTTGGCCACTGGAAAGAAAACCAACAATAGATACATTGGCTTGGATGCAGAAGGCAGAACATTGAACACCATTTTTGATCTAGCCGAAAAGGCAAAATATAGTACTGGAATAGTAACGACAGACGCTATTACGGGTGCTACACCAGCTGCATTTTATGCTCATGTGGCAGACAGAGATAGCTCCCAGAAAATAGGGGAGTATTTGACAAGAAGCCAGATGGATATTTTTATAGCTGGAGGAGCTAAGGGCTTTATAGGAACCCAATGGGAGAACAGGAAGATAGTAGGTAGCTTATCAGAAATAGCAACAGTTTCAAATGAAAGAATTGGTTTTTTTGCCGCTGATGGCGGTATGCCTTTTATCACAGAAAGCAGGGGAGATTACCTCCCAAACGCCACATTGGAGGCTTTGAACTTTCTAGAAAAGAAGAATAAGCCTTTTGTCTTATTGATAGAAAATGGTCATATAGATGGAGCCGGTCATGCGAATAAAGCGAAAGCCTTGGCTGCAGAAGTAAGAGATTTTGATAAAGCCATAGGTTTGGTGATGCAGTATGTAGATAGCCACCCAGAGACTTTATTAATCATTACAGCCGACCATGAAACAGGCGGCGTAACTTTACCGCATGGCTCAGAAGGTGAAATGGAAATTCAGTTTCATTCAGACGACCATACGGGAATATTGGTTCCTCTTTTTGCTTATGGGAAAGGTGCAGAAAAGCTACAGGGTATTTATGAGAACACCGAGGTATATCAAAGAATGCTGGAGTTTATTAATAGTCATAAATAGTACTTTTAAAAAGAGAGGTGTCCTTTAAATATGGCAGAACCTAAGCACCGAAGGGGTTATGATTTGCACCGTCTAAGCTCATGCGGGGAGCGTTTAACATTCCATTTTGACGGTTTTTCCCTTCGCAGCAAAATATATATTCTTCTTAAAAAAAGCGGGCTTTGCTAAATCTAGCAAAGCCCGCTTAGAATTTCTCTTAATGAAGACTCAATGTTTCTGCCTGCGAGTAATTGGTCGTGTAATTGCTGGCATCCCATATTCTTACTTTCCAGTAGTACTGCGTAGCGGTACTTAACTTTTGACCTTCATACGCGGCATTATTTTGGGTAGATTTTATTTGACCAGAATCCCATAAATCACCTTTGTTTAATTGCAGGTTTTCCAACGACGAGGCCACCAAAACTTGATAAGCTTTTTGAGATTGAGCGGTTTCTGGAATATCCCATTTAAAGGCTGTTTTAGGGCCATCAGTTGTTGCTGAAGTTTCCTGTGGCCCTTTAGAGAACTGGTCTGAATATGCGTTTCCTAATGATTCCAATTTGTTTCTCAGAGCAATTTTAGAAGATTCCCATGCTGGATTGGCGGCGAGGTTGTTTATTTCTAATGGGTCGTTTTTAAGGTCATAGAGCTCTTCTATCTCTTTTTCGTTTCTGTATCTGAAGTATTTCAAGTCTTTAGTTCTCACACCTTCACTTGGTGGAATAGACGCAAATTCCCAGAGGTGTTCTACTAAAACAGTATCTCTGTTTAATGGGGTAGATTCTTCTCTATTAACAAAAGAGAGCAGACTGTTTCCTTGCCAAGAAACTGGTTTCTGAGCACCAGCCAAATCTAGCATAGTGGCAGGTACATCAATGTTCATGACCATGTTGGTCACACGGTTATGACCTTCTTTTCTTGGGTCATTTATAATCATAGGCACCCTTAAAGAATTGTCATACATCAGCCATTTTCCAGCCAATTGACGTTCTCCCAAGAAATAGCCATTGTCGCCCATTAAGATAATTACGGTGTTTTGGTCCAAACCCTTTTCCTTTAGTTTAGCTCTTATTTTACCTATTTCTAGGTCAATACCAGATATCATTCTGTAATAGCCTTTGACGCTGTGTTGGTATTTTTCTGGTGTGTCGTATCTCCAGGTCCATCTTAATCTGTTGAAGCCCGCTTTAACATTTTCTGGTAAAGCATTGAAGTATTTGTCGTCCGCTATTTGAGGATCTGGAATAGTGATATCTTGATAAAGGTGGTCGGTTTCTTCTTGCCAGAAATATTGGTCTTTGGCACCATCGGCAGCATGTGGTGCACTAAAACTCAAGGATAAACTGAATGGCTGGTCTTTGGGTGCATTTTCAATGAAATCCAAACCTTGCTGACCGGTATATCTTGTTAGGTGAACGGTATCTGCACCAATGGTCTTAAAAAAGTAGCTTTCTTTGTCGGGTTTGTTGGCCCTATCGTAATCGTCAATCACATTAAATAAGGCGTCCTTTTCAGCATACTTAATACCAAGCTTTCCGAAAAAACCTGTGTAGTAGCCATTTTCTCTTAGGACTACAGGATATGCTCTTTGCATGTATTCTTTTCTGACATCGCCCGTACTAAAATTGAAATTATGGGTACGTTCATGCAGGCCACTAAGTAAACTGGCTCGGCTGGCGGCACAGATAGGCGTGGTGACCATAGCGTTTTCAAAGTAGGTACCCGTTGCTGCCAGTTTATCCATTTCAGGTGTATGGATAATGCTATTGCCAGCAAAGCCTAAGGCGTCCCAGCGTTGGTCGTCGGTGAGGATAAAAATGATATTAGGTTTTGCAGCCTCTTTTTTTGAGAGCGTTTTACAGCCATATATACCAAAAACTAATAAGAAGAGCGATAGGGTAACTTTAGTGTTCATTTACAATAGGTATTTTAATACCTAAAGGAAAAAACAAATATTGAAGTTTCTGTTATATACTGTCCAATGCGGAGGGTTTAATTCACCCCAGAGAATCTTGGATTTACGATACTGTTATTTACCGAACCAAAAGTGAAATTAAGTCCAAAAGAAGTATAGTATTCAAAAGAGGTAGGAAGCTGTTGTCCTCCTAAAAGAATCTCTTCATTACTGGTAGCGGTTTGTGCCAAAGAAATCTGGTTTTTTACCTGAGCTCCGTAGCCATAAAGACGAAGAGATACACCTTGAACAATTCTCCAGCTCAATTCTAACTCCATACTCAAACGGAATTTCTCAGGATCGTCAAGATATTGGTAACCGTTTAATTCGGCAGAAAAATTACCCCAAGGTTTTGTATAACCTAATATGCTGGTTATCTGGTGGTATGGCTTGGTTTCTAGGGTTTTATCAAATATGGTTCTTTCAAGATAATCTAATCTTCTGTATCCAGCCTGATAAATCCATCTGAATTGTTCTTTGTTAAAGTCTTCAATCGGGAAAATGGAGTACTCTATGGCAGGGGCTAAACTCCCAGAAAAGTCAATATTAGAATAGATGGAATGGTAACCTTTCATGAGACCGCCAACACTCCAGTTTTTTGCAAAAGTGGAAACATATAGCATGTTAAAACCATAACTATTTACTTTTACCGTTTCGGTTTTCTCATCAAGGGTTACAGCATTGTTTGCTTGATTTAGATAGGAGTAAAAACTGTACTTGGATTTGTCGGTGGTACGTCCTCCTCTAAAATTGGTATCAAACTTAACAGCCTTTTTATTACTCTCACCAGAAAATCTTCCAGAACCACCAACGCCAAAAATCCAGTTATTCCATGGGTCTTTATCGTCTTTATCGTCCTTTGCTGATGAGCTTGCACCTTTTGGAAAGACAATCTTAACATCCTTGGCCATTTCTGTATGTGCCACATAATGCAGTAGTCCTTGACTAACGTGGCTGAGCACTTTTTGACGAGCTATGGCTTCGGAGTCATTTTGACCAGTAATAAATTCCACATTTTGGTCACAACCTTGCAAGGCATGTTGCCCCATGAAATTTAATTGATAATTTCTCCCACCACTGGCGTTGCCTTGGTCTGTAATGAGTATTTGAATGTCTGCGGCAGCTTGGTCTCTAGTAAAAGTAAAGTAACTGAGTTCTGTTAATAAAAAGGTTTCATAACAGCGAGCTTGCTGACAGTTGATATATAGTTTTGGTTTTTCCTGAGCAGATAAATTTGCAACTGAAAACAGGGATAATAAGCAAATAAGTAATTTGGTCTTCATTCAGGAAAAAGGTTATTAGTGAGCACATTATATAAACCTTTAAATATACAAACTCTTATAAAAACTTGAAGTATAGAGTCTCCGAATGCTTGTATTTAATAGGCAAATGTCTAAATTCTAAAGGTTTGAATGTTTAATATCTCGGTTTTTATAGCTTTTAGAGGCTCATTCTAATAGGGAAATAAACAGTTAGTTAAATATTGATTATGTAATTGAAAATAAAATAAATTCAGAATGTTCAATAATATTTGAAAATTAAACATCTGTTAATAACTGTTACTTTAAACCTTAAAGGATTTAGGAATTTAATTGCCTTAAATACAGTTGAATGGTATTTTCTAGACCCATATACAGGGCATCGCAAATGAGGGCATGACCAATAGAAACTTCCAGTAAGCCAGGGATATTTTTATGAAAGTAAGCTAAGTTTTCCAAGCTTAAGTCGTGGCCAGCATTGATTCCTAAGCCCAGTTGATTTGCTCTTTCCGCGGCAGCTACAAATGGCTCTATAGCTTTTTCTGCGTTATCGGCATAACCGCTTGCGTAACTTTCGGTGTATAATTCTATGCGGTCTGTTCCTATTTCTGCTGCTCCCTCTATCATTCTGATATCTGGATCTACAAATATGGAAACTCTGATTCCAGCGTTTTGATATATTTTCACCAGTTCCTTAAGGCGATCTTTGTGGGTAATGGTATCCCAGCCAGCATTAGACGTAATAGCAGAAAGTGTATCTGGAACCAAAGTGGCTTGTGTAGGTAAATTGGCCAATACCACTTCTTGGAAACGACCTTCTGTAGGATTTCCTTCAATGTTGTATTCTGTGGTAACAACCTGCTTTAAATCAAAAACATCTTGATATTTAATATGCCTTTCATCTGGTCTTGGATGAATGGTTATTCCCTCAGCACCAAACCTTTCACAGTCCAATGCCGTGTTTACAAGATGGGGCATATCATGTCCTCTTGAATTTCGTAAGGTGGCTATTTTATTGATATTGACAGATAATTTCGTCATTTTTGCTCGCTGAGCCCGCAGGGCAGTTAATTTATTGCAATTTAAGTATTCCGCATTTCAATACATCATACCAGTTTTGATAGTTTTAAGATGCCCAAATAAAAGATAAACATGTCATTAAAATCTACAATAGACGCTGATATTAAAACAGCCATGCTAGCAAAAGACAAGGTCAGATTATTGGCTTTGAGAGATATTAAAAAAGTTATTTTAATAGAAGAGTCTAGGCCTGGAGCTGCAGACGAGCTTACAGAAGCGGAAGAAATGAAGATTCTTCAGAAAGCTGTAAAGCAGCGTAGAGATTCTGCTGATATTTATAAGGACCAGAATCGCCCTGATCTATTAGAAAAAGAAGAAGCAGAAATAGCCGTTATTGCAGCATACTTACCGGCTGCCATGACAGAAGCAGAACTAGAGACTGCCGTTCAGGAAATTATCACCAAAGTAGGAGCAAGCTCTCCTGCAGATATAGGGAAAGTAATGGGTGCAGCAAGTAAAGCTCTTGCAGGAAAAGCAGAGGGGAAAGACATCTCTGTAATGGTGAAGAAATTGCTAGCGAAATAAAATTTTATGTACTTTAAAATTGGTTGAGCTCGTTAAGGGTTCAACCAATTTTCTTTTAAACCTAAATCGGAAATGTCCACTATAGACCTTTTATTGCTTATACCTATCGTTATGGGGGCTTTTAATGGCTTCAAGAGAGGATTATTAGTGGAGGTAATAGGGATATTAGCTTTTGTGGTGGCCATCTTATTTGGTTTTCGGTTTTTAGGTTTAGGTATGAGTTTTTTGTCAGATTTTTTAGGCGAAGACTTTACAGGAAGAATGCTTCCATACATGAGTTTCTTGCTCATCTTTTTCCCTACCGTTTTTGCTATCACTAAAATCGGCTGGATTTTCAGAAAGGCCTTAAGGCTAACATTTCTGGGTACTTTGGATGGGCTAGGAGGTGCTGCACTTGGAGCTATTTTATGGTTTTTCGGAATCAGTGTTTTAATATGGCTAGCCTCGGCCATTGGAGTTACTTTACCAGAGAAATATATTGCAGAGTCTGACGTATATCCATTTCTACTAGATTTCGCTCCAACTCTTGTTTCTAAGGTGAGTGGTTATTTGCCGTCTTTGGGTGAGGTTTTTGAGAAGTTTAACGAGTTGGGGGATAGGTACAGGGAGAATTGAATTTACCGACTTTTATACAGTTTACTTCTTTCTTTTACTCCCGTAGATTACGCAGATTTGATTGTGGGTTATTCTGTTCCCGCAGATTTCGGTGATTACGCGAATTGTATTAGGGTTATTTTGTTCCCGTAGATCACGCAGATTAGATTCAGGGTTATTCTGTTCCTGCAGATTTCGGTGATTACGCGGATTGAATTAGGGTTATTCTGTTCCCGCAGTTCTCGCCGATTTTTATTTTAAAGCTTATTTACTTTCCTGAAAATTGATTTAGAAATATCTGAGGAATTGAAATTAACTAAAATGCCCAATCTTTTATCTGCTAGTCGTAAATAGGTCATGATTTGCTTATGATGAACTTCCGCTAAGAATTCAATTGATTTTATTTCGATAATTACTTTGTCTTCTACCAAAATATCAATGCGAAAGCCAATGTCCATTTTAACATTATCGTAGATAACGGGAAGACCTACTTGACTTGCAATTTTTAATCCAGCTTTTTTCAGCTCATAACATAAAGTAATCTCATAAACAGATTCAAAGAGACCTGGACCAAGTTCATTATAAACCTTAAAAATAGCTCCTCTAATGATATAAGAAATGTCGTTTTTAGTCATTGTTGTGTGTCAGTCAAGCAATTAGTGTGAACACAAACTACAAAATAAAAAGGAAAACAAAGATTCTTGATACCTCACAATAAGTCATTGTTTTAAAGATATCTATGAAATTGGCCAAATCTGCGGGAGTAAAATGGAGAAATACCCTGAACTCACAAAAAGCAGTGTTTTAAAGAAATCTGCGAGATCAGCGAAATCTGCGGGAGTAGTAGGTAAATACCCTAAAAACTCACAAAATGTAGTGTTTTAGTAGTATCTGCGAGATTAGTGAAATCTGCGGGAGTAAAGCGGAGAAATACTCTGAACTCACAAAAAGCAGTGTTTTAAAGAAATCTACGAGATCAGCGAAATCTTCGGGGGTAAATTGGAGAAATACCCTGAACTCACAAAAAGTAGTGTTTTAGTAGTATCTGCGAGATTAGCGAAATCTGCGGGAGTAAAGCGGAGAAATACTCTGAACTCACAAAAAGTAGTGTTTTAAAGAAATCTGCGAGATTAGCGAAATCTGAGGGAGTAAAGCGGAGAAATACTCTGAACTCACAAAAAGTAGTGTTTTAAAGATATCCACGAGATTAGTGAAATCCGCGAGAGTAAAGCGGAGAAATACTCTGAACTCACAAAAAGCAGTGTTTTAAAGAAATCTGCGAGATCAGCGAAATCTGCGAGAGTAAAGCGGAGAAATACTCTGAACTCACAAAAAGTAGTGCTTTGAAGATATCCACGAGATTAGTGAAATCCGCGGGAGTAAAGCGGAGAAATACCCTGAACTCACAAAAAGCAGTGTTTTAAAGAAATCTGCGAGATTATCGAAATCTGCAGGAGTAAAGCGGAGAAATACTCTGAACTCACAAAAAGCAGTGTTTTAAAGAAATCTGCGAGATTAGCGAAATCTGCGGGAGTAAAGCGGAGAAATACACTGAAATCACAAAAAGCAGTGTTTTAAAGAAATCTGCGAGATCAGCGAAATCTGAGGGAGTAAAGCGGAGAAATACCCTGAACTCACAAAAAGTAATGCTTTAAAGGTATCCACGAGATTAGTGAAATCCGCGGGAGCAAAAAGGAAACAAAAAAAGGAAGACCGAAGCCCTCCTTTTAGTATCATAAACTGAAACATTACTTAATCATCACCTCTGCCTAAGAATATCATGACATAGTAAGCCAAGTTGGCTACTGCAGCTAAAGCACCTACTACGTAAGTCATAGCCGCCCATTTAAGAGCATCTTTGGCTTGAGCGTGTTCTTCACGATTCACTATATTTCTAGATTCCATCCATTTTAACGCTCTGTTAGAAGCATCAAATTCAACAGGAAGTGTAATTAAAGAGAAAGCCGTAATGGCTACGTTAGCAACAATAAGCACCATTAAAAGAATGTTGCCCATAGCTGAACCCTGCGTAATCATATAAAAACCACCCATAAATAAGAACATGTTAAGCATACCCATTACTCGTCCAGCTATACTGGCGGCAGGTACTAGCGTAGATCTTAATTTAAGAGCAGCATAAGCCGTGGCATGCTGAACTGCGTGACCTACCTCGTGAGAAGCTACTGCAGCAGAAGCGGTACTT
Organism: Arcticibacterium sp.; assembly: GCF_055134445.1. Lineage (NCBI taxonomy): Bacteria > Pseudomonadati > Bacteroidota > Cytophagia > Cytophagales > Leadbetterellaceae > Arcticibacterium > Arcticibacterium sp. Next base: position 7,855 of record NZ_JBSRVI010000051.1, on the reverse strand, counting down.
CTACCGTTATAAACATCAGAGCTTAGGTTTACTGTTTTATCTTGAGGGTTGTAATGGTCTGTCAGTTGGCCATCCACCTGTGTAATTCTTACATCGTAAATCCCGTTGTCGTTGAGCATTTTTTGAGCTATTTCTGCTCCACTAAGTCCGTTACTCAAACCTACCTTTGAGTATTTTTGGAACTTTCCTTTTAGTCTTCTAGAAACCAGCCAACTGATTCCCATAAAAACTATACTTAAAATGATAATAGGATGCATGTGCGTTATTTAAATTATTATTAATGGTGAAAAATTTAAGCGGTCAAGCTTTTGTAAAATATGGAATAATCTTTTTCCTTTTATGCTAAGATAACGAAGAATTATAATTTCAGATTCCCTTGAAGATATTAAATCATGGGCAATGGTCTTAAATCAGGACAATTGGTCTTTTTTTCTGATAAAAAATGAAATCGCCAATGCTGTCAAACCAAATACTAATACGAAAATAATACCCTGCATCGTGTGCAAGAATGTGGCCAAAGTAATGCCGTCTTGAGGGTTTAAGCCATAAAGACCTACTATTTTACCCACCAAGAAATGATAAGAACCTATACCCCCTATAGTAGGGGCTGCCATACCAATGGTTCCCATGACCAAAATAGTTAATCCTGCCAAGGGGCTAATGTTTGCTGTCTGTGGAATGGCGAAACAAAGAAACCAAGTCATCAAATAATATAAAGACCAGATAAGAATGGTATGCCCAATAAATGCTTTCGGGTTTTTCAAGTTTCTGACACTGGTAAATCCAGACCAAAGACCCAAGACCACACCTTTTATTTTGCTGTAAAGCGGCTTCTGAGAAAGTATTTCGTCGTTTCTAAGAATCCATCGCCAAGCTAAAAAGGCTGCCAAAGCCATAAAAGTTATGACGCCTACAATGATGGAAGGGTTTCCTATTTTGTCTCCGACCAGTTCTATGAAAAACGCTTTCAATCTGTCAAACTCTAGAATGAGGTTAAGACAAATAAGGAAAAGCAACACTAAAACGTCAATCACCCTTTCTGCCACCACGGCTCCAAAAGACTTCTCAAAAGGAACATCTGAAAGGTTTTTTAAACTAGCAGAGCGAGCTAACTCACCTGCTCGTGGTAAAACCAGATTGGTGACATAGCCTATTAAAACGGAGATGGTACTTTTAAAAGCAGAAGGGTCGTAGCCTAGGGGTTGCAGCATTAATTTCCATCTATACGCCCTGCTCCAATGTGCCAAAAGAGCCATTACGGCCGATAAGGCTACCCAGAAATAATTGGCATTTTTTATGGTTTCCCATAAGATGTTGAGGTCTATTCCCTTTAAGACAAACCACAGCAAAGAGCCGGCTATGGAAATGGAAATAAGGTATTTAAGTATGTTTTTGAAATTCATTTCTTAGGAAAGTAAAAAGGTCAATCTCTGCACAAATGTACATGAAATTGACCTTCAAAAAGGAATGCCTTATTTATTTAATGATTCGGTTGTTTTCGTCGGGAAAAACGACAACAGGCTTATGTGTTGCTGCTTCTTCTGGTGTCATCCATGCGTAAGAAATAATGATAACAATATCTCCTGGCTGTGCTTTTCTAGCGGCAGCACCATTCAAACAGATAATACCAGAGCCTCTTTTACCTTTAATGGCGTATGTTTCTAATCTTTCGCCGTTGTGATTGTTGACAATCTGCACTTTCTCATTTTCTCTAATTCCAGCGGCGTCCAGCATGTCTTCGTCAATAGTCACACTACCGACATAGTTTAGCTCCGCTTGAGTAACTTTTACTCTGTGAATCTTAGATTTGAAAACGTTAACTAGCATTTTCTATGGTTTTGTTTGCTCTTAAAAAGGATTACAAAATTAGCAATCCTTGATTGGATTCATAACCATAATGGAGTAGAATTAATTCAAAAGCCCCATTCTTTGACCTATCACTAAACAAGGGCTGTGTAAATTTCTATTATTTGTCTTCCATGGCTTATATTGGAATCATGAATTATCTAATTACAGGAGGAACGGGTCTTTTAGGCAAAGAATTATCCAAGCTTTTGCTACATAAAGGGCATGAAGTGAGGGTGCTTTCTAGAAGCAAAAGAGAAGATAGTGAAGTCAAATATTTCAAATGGGATATTGACAAAGGTGAAGTGGAATTGGATGCTCTTCCGAATGTGGATTGCCTTATTCATTTGGCGGGTGCTAGTATTGCAGATAAAAAATGGACAGAAGACCGGAAGCAACTCATTATCGATTCTAGGGTGGATCCTCTAAAGCTTTTGGCGACTAAATTTTCTGAGCTGAAAGCGTTTCCTAAAGCCATCATTTCTGCATCGGCAGTTGGTCTTTATGGTTTTGACACAGGGGAAGAGGAGCTTTCGGAAGATTCTGAAGCGGGTACCGACTATATATCTAAAGTGGTGGTGGAATGGGAAAAGGCCGTGGATGAGTTTGCTCTAGTTTCAAAATGCCGAGCAGTTAAGCTAAGAATAGGTATAGTGCTAGACAAAGATGGAGGGGCGTTGCCACAACTGGCCATGCCTGTGAAGTTTGGGATTGGCTCTGCATTAGGAGATGGTGAACAATGGATTTCATGGATTCACACGTCGGATTTATGCCGCTTATTTTATAAAACGACTCTAATGGAAGATTTAGAAGGAGCATATAACGCAGTAGCACCGCAGCCAGTAAAGAATAAGGAAATGGTAAGGGTTTTAGGGAAAGTGTTAAAGAGGCCTATATGGGCACCTCGTGTTCCTGGCTTTGTGTTAAAAATAATATTAGGCGAGCGAGCACAGCTGGTTCTGGGTGGCAATAGAGTCTCTAACACCGCCATAGAAAAAGAAGGCTTTGGTTTTAAATACCAAAGTCTAGAAGAGGCCCTAACTCAAATTTATAACTAAACGTAAGCATTATGTCTTGGCCGGTTTTACTGTTTTTTATTGGAGGTTTGATATGGTTGTATATCCTGTGGGATAAGCGGACGAAAAAGAAGTAGTGAAATAGGTCTTAATAATCGGATATGGATCAAGTGAAAATTCGAGTGAAGTTGCTCTAAATCTTAGCAATTCATTGATGGCAAGAGAAATGCTAATATTATGCTGAAGGCTGTTGCATAGTACATAAGATCACCAAAATTAGTTCTTGATTTAAAGCCTGCTCAGATTACTCACCTTATAGCAGATTCTAACTACACTATTATTTATACTAAAAATGGAGAGAAGATGGTTTTGGGCTACAGCCTGAAGATTTTTGCGGACTTATTTTTTGATAAAGACTTCATCAGAATAGACCGCTCACCTGGTTCATATTTCTTCTTTCAAAGGCATTGACTCTCGGTTGAGAGTAGCTTTTATCAAACTTAGCAATCAAAAAGAACTGGAAGTACCACGTAGAAAATTAGCTAGTATAAGAGCTTTGTTGCTTCTTAGTATACTCAATTTTAATAAGGACACCCCTTTATATCGGCATTGAATATTGCACCTTCTGATGTTTCAAAGCCATCATTTAACTCAATTGACTTACCCGAGAAGAAGTCTAATTTTGCAGAAACTTTAGATCTGGAACGAATAGAATTTAAGCTTTGATATAAAGCAGGGGAGTCAATATTGGGAGGTATAACTCTTTTTTCAGGACAGAAATTGAAACTGCAATTGGATGAATTAAAAAGAGCTATTGCTTCATGATTATTTATTTTGCCATGAATGAGTTTAATTTCGTCTAGGATACCAGAATAGGGGTAGCTGCTTTCAATTTCAGAACCGAAGGAATAGATGATGTCTTTATTTCGGAAAGATGGGTAGCTCCTACCTGAAGATCTAGTTACGTCTTTATCAATGGAACCATTTATTCTAATGATAACCCGAGTGTCTAAAAAGTTAATAGAGACAAATGACCATGCATTTGTTGGTATTCGAGTTTCTGATTGGATTTCTTTAAGGGAATTGTAATTAAAACCATAACCGTTTCTTTTAATGAGCAATCGATAATAGTTACTCTCTTTTACTAGATTGGCTTGGTAATAATCAATGGAGTCTCCTATGTGGAATAAAGTCATGGTATCCCTACTATTTTCTGGTTTTAACCAAAATGAAATATTAAAATCGGTTATTGTAGTTTCGAGATTTCCTGGATAACTGAACTGGTAATGAGAATTTGTATTAAATGCGAGGGCATTGTTTGGGGCATTATTTCTGTCAGGTACAAGGTTTACATTAGAACTTTCTAAGTTATAGGTTTCAAGTGTAGGGCTAGATACGTTATTATCATAACCTAGGCACTGATATAATACAGGTTTAATATAAATTTCTGTAGTGTCATCTAAAACGGAATAACCACAAACATTTTTTATGGAATTAATAATTAGTTCATTTTCGCCAATAAGTGAATGTAAACTTGCAAAATAGGATGAGGCTGGTAAAAGTTCTGGGTTTGTAATAAATTCTTCAAAGTTACTTCCAGAGTTGTTTAAACTATATTCTACAAGCCAGGGACCTCTACCCTTTAAAAGATACTTTATACCTACCTTCTCGTTAAAATCGAAAATAACTTCCTCTGAAGCAGTATTTATTAGGTCTGGTATTTCATCACACAGTTTTACTTGACACTCTGATTTATCGTTATAAATAGTGGTGATTTCTTCATTTGATAGTGCTCCAGTGAAGAGTTTAAAGTCATCAATAAGTCCAATAAAAGACTTTTTTGCACTTCTAGGTTTGGAAGTTCCGATCGAAAAGATGTTCTCATTGGCTATTGTATTGTTAAATGTAGTATGTAAATTCAAGAGTTCTTTATTGTTTAAATACAGTCTAACATATCCCGTTGTATATTGATCGCCACTTTGGAACACTAGAACTAAATGTTGCCATAAATCAGTAAGGTCGGGCAATTGAACAGAGAAGGTTTTGTCTACCTGTTGTTTCTGAAAAAAAATTTTGTAAGTTCCGTTGTCGTATTTTCTGATATAACATCTATCTTCTTTGCCACCTTGTATATAAGAAAATAGCTCATACTCGGTAGTTGTCAGCATTTCTTCTGAAGCTTTAAACCTTAAGCTTACCGAGTAATTACTATGAAGCACTCTTCCAGAGAAAGTGGTTTTTAAAATTGTGTTAACATCGAATTTAGCTGCACTAAAAGGTTTGTCATCTTGGTCGTTACCGTAGGCTGTAATACTGCTTTCATGAGGTAATTTGAAAAATTCATTTGTGTTACCATTTAGAGGGTAACAAAGAACTAACTCTGGTGCAGCGTAATATGCTAGGGTATCAACTAAAACAGCAGTACCACATTTACTACTAAAATGAGTTACGGTTTCGTATTTATCATAGTCTTTTATATAGAAATTATAAGTACCATCGCCGTAGCCAGTTAAATTAATTGCCTTTTTTTGAAAAGGATTATCACCAATTTGGTATAAGACAGTATCCTGAGGAAATGAAAACATGTAAAGTCGTTCTTGGGCCCTATAAACTCCTCTTACAAAGCTTTTATATCCAGGTAATTCAAATCTTGCAAGTGAGTCGCACAATTCAAGTTTACAGTTATTGCTACTCGTAATTCTTGTTAATTCAGAATCTGAATAGGTGCCAGTGAAATACTTAAAATTATCCAAAGAACCTTTAAAGTAGTTAGCGGTTCCCTTTTCCGCACCAAAAAAAAGTTTTGAATGAACGCCGTAGGCGGGTACTTCAAAAGAAATTAGATTGGTGCTGTCCTTTCCATGGATATCTGAAACTATTTTAATTTTATTATTATCCTTAATCAATACCACATGCTGCCATTCATCCATCTCTGCCTTGATAGAGGTAATATAAGTCTGATTTTCTCTGAGGACAGCCGTAAATTGAAATTGACCATTTATAAGTTCTAACTTTTGAGTGTCATTTAGAGTGGAACCTAAGTTTAGAATGGATTGCGTGCTATTTGTTAAATTTTCAGGACGAATCCATAGACTCATAATATAGTTCTCACCAATTAAATCTCTTCCTGGAAATTCAAGGTATTCGTTTATTCCATTAAAAGCTACCGCCATATTCGAATTTCCGTCTCTGTCATTCGAAAAAGAAGCATTTGTCGTAGTGAAATTTAAACCGTTTTGTAAGTCGTCGAAATTTGAGTTAAAAGGAATACACGATAATAAATATCGACCCTTTTCATAAATCATACGATTAATCTGACTATCTATCAACCTACCTGTACCGCATTCATTTCTAACAGAGCCTAGCTTCCATATATATGGCGTTAATGAAGCAGAGTAAGTTTGCCAATCGTAAATATTTGATGGACTTTGATAATCATAATTTCCATGTTGAATCTTAAAATAGAATGGTGGCTCTCCGGTAAAGCGAATTCTAGGAACAAAAAACGCATTTTCTTCTTCTCTAAAAAGGATGTTGTCCGATATTAATTCTGCTGTTGGTAGCACACAATCATTTTCCTGAGGAACAAAATGGCTTAATGTTACTGTGGAGTTAGCATTTGTATTGGTAATAATGATTTTCCCTGGCTCATTTGTTTCATTGTGCATGCCAAGTATATAGTAAGCACCGGAATACCCAGAGAGTAAGAGGATATTTCCCTCACCTCCAGATACTGTGCAATGACTTGGTCTTTGCATTAAAGCATCATTCGCATTAAACTGGGTGGTAGAGAATGGTCCCCAAATAGAAGCATCTATTCCTAGGTTTTCTTCAGATGAGATATTCAATGCAAAACCGTTAGTATTAGTGTCTTCAATTTTTACCAATACCCAAGATTCGTTTTGTAAGGTAGAACTACTGCAGTCCCAGAAAACACTGGTTCCTCCAAATGCACAGGTGGCGTCGTTTATTACCGCATCAAATTCAATATGGTTTGTACTTGTAGAAAAATCATTTGGTCTTTCTAATCTTGAAGTTATGTATTGAGGGTTTTCACATATTTGTGCCACACTTTGAGGCATAACGAAAAAAAAGATGAAGGCAGTGAACAGTAATTTAAATAGTTGTGAAATTGACATCAGGCTTTATATTGTAGCTTTTAATGACGCAATTTACAAACGTATTTATTAAGTTTTGCTTTGAAAATGAGGTGATTTCAACTAACTCACCTCAATGATTACTAAAAAAAACGCAGAAAATTGGCAACTATAAGAGCTTTGTTGGCTTCTTAGAGTTTCCATTTGTATTTAAATAGTATCTCTTTCCCCTTTCGGAGTCACTCCTAGGGTATGTCTACGCCAACTTGCAAAACTGAAATAAAGTGTTGAATTTGTAAAGCTAAAGCTCAGGATTGCCTGAGCATGTTTAGGTTTACAATCATAAATAAAAACACCATGAAACTAGGAGCATTTTCAATAAGTCTTGCCGTAAAAGACATTCATAAATCTAAGGCGTTCTATGAAAAACTAGGGTTTACCTATAAAGGCGGAAACATAGACCATAATTGGATTGTGCTCAGAAATGAGAATACGGTCATAGGTCTTTTTCAAGGCATGTTTAAAGACAATATCATCACCTTTAACCCTGGGTGGGATAGCGATGCACAGCATTTAGAGGAGTTTGACGATGTTAGACTTATACAAAAACAACTAAAAGAACACGGTATAGCACTTAGTGGTGAAGCAGATGAAAACACCACAGGCCCAGCTCATATTACCTTAACAGATCCGGACGGTAACAATATACTGATAGACCAACATAGGTAGGAGAACAAATATGTATTTACGAAGAGATTATCAGATGATATTTTATTCAAACACCGGATTAATAACATGAAATATGTCTCACAAATCCCTAGTGCTTTGCTAATTTTTAATTCTCAGTCCTTCACGAATGCCATCCATATCACTTTTATTGAAACCTAGACTTTCAAA
>NZ_JBSRVI010000050.1:0-11877 GCF_055134445.1 Arcticibacterium sp. | reverse complement strand
ATGTTAGCTTGAGAATTAATCTGACCCTATATCATCAACAAATGGATATCAAACTAATAGAAATGAGCCCTTATACCGATAAGGATGTTTCTGAAGTATTACCCAATGTATTGGAAGATCCTTTGTTCCCCCTGATTACCTCCTATTTATGGCCAGATGTTCCTCTTGAAGAACAATTAGAAAAGGGAAAGGCGATAAAGACAATAGAGGCCTTTCAGAAGGTTTTTATGCACTCGGCAATCAGAACCATTACGGAAAGATCGTCAGATGGCTTGACCTACTCAGGTCTTGAAAATTTAGACCCAGATCAAGCTTATTTATTTATAGCTAATCACAGAGATATATTACTGGATTCTGCTATTCTCCAGACCATATTGGTTGAAAATGGTTTTTCTACGACCGAAATAACCTTTGGCAATAATCTAATGAAAAAAGGATTTATTACCGAGCTGGGCAAACTCAATAGGATGTTTACCGTAGAAAGAGAAGGTACGGCTAGGGAACTGTACGAAATTTCTCAGCGACTCTCTGCCTACATTAGAAATACCATCACACAAAAACAAGTTTCGGTTTGGATTGCTCAAAGATCAGGAAGGACAAAAGATGGCGATGATTTAACACAGACGGGGCTTCTTAAAATGCTATCTATTAGTGGTAAAGGAGATTTTGAAGAAAAAATAGCTCAGCTAAAAATAGTACCTTTAACCATTTCTTATGAATATGAACCTTGTATAGCACTCAAGGTGCAAGAAACTTATCTGTCTTCGCTGCATGCCAAATATGTGAAAGCTCCAGACGAAGACTTCCAAAGTATTGTTTCTGGCGTGAGAGAACCCAAAGGAAGAATACACATGGCTTTTGGTAAGGAAATCAGGAGGGATGATTTAGATTTTGGAAACATAAAAGAGAATGATAAAATAAAGCAACTGGTTCATAAAATAGACCGTCAGGTTTATAATAACTATAAACTGTGGCCTGTTCATTACATAGCTTATGATCTACTTTTAGGTTCAGACAGCTACACCAACCAATATAATCAGGAAGAAAAAGCGGCGTTTGAAACTTACGCCAAAGAAAAACTAAGTCCTTTGGAAGGAGATTATAATTCTTTGAAAAGTATCTTTTTGGCGATATACGCCAACCCTTTAATAAACCGAATAAAAAACAATTAATGGATTTCTTTAAGGAAGACAATAAAACCGCCTTAGAATCAATAGAATACGCCCAGTGGATTGCGTTTGCACCGATGGTCTTTCAGGCCAGCCGACTTTTAAGAGATAAGGGAATCCTTGGTTTGGTACAAGCAAACCACAAAACAGGCATAAGTTTAGAAGATATTTGCCTGCAACTGGCTCTGCCAGAATATACCGTAAGGGTATTATTGGAATCTGGCTTAGGAATAGGTTTAGTAACCAGAAACGATGGGAAATATAAATTGACCAAAACCGGCCATTTTTTACAAAACGATATGCTGACTAGGGTCAATATGGATTTCTCTCATGATGTTTGCTATCAAGCACTCTTTCATTTGGAAGAATCACTAGACCAGGGAAAGCCTGAAGGCTTAAAGGTTTTAGGGAATTGGAACACCGTTTACGAGGGTTTATCTGAACTACCAGAAAAAATTGCGAACAGCTGGTTTGCCTTTGACCATTTTTATTCTGACGATGCCTTTTCTAAAGCTCTAGCGATAGTTTTTAAAAACGCTCCAAAAAAACTCATGGACATTGGTGGCAATACCGGAAAATGGGCCATCAGTTGTGGAAATTACAACCCAGATGTCAATGTAACCATAGTGGATCTGCCGGGTCAAGTGGATATGGCTAAAAAGAATATTGAAACTCATGGTCTTTCTGACAGGATTTCTTTCTTCCCAACCAACCTTTTAGACCCAAATAACGCTTTACCTAAAGGGCATGACGCCATCTGGATGAGCCAATTTTTGGATTGTTTCTCTGATAAAGAGATTGTTTCTATTTTAAAACGCTGCCATGATGCATTAGAAGATGATGGGCACGTATTTATTATGGAGCCTTTTTGGGATAAACAGAAGTTTGCCGCCAGTGCATTTTCACTTCAGCAGACTTCCTTATATTTTACGGCAGTGGCCAACGGAAACAGCCAAATGTACGAGTCTGAGGTGTTTTTGAAATATATCAAACAAGCAAATTTAGAAGTTGTAGAAGAGATTGACAATATCGGCATTTGTCAAACACTTTTAAAGTGTAAAAAACGACTGACTTTCTAAAACAATTTTCGGCAATACTTTGTTCTGCCTTAGTACCTTTATCATATGAGGCAATTCTTTTTTATACTTATTCTGTTTTCACACGTTGCCTTATCCCAAGATTATCTTAGCGGAACGGTGATAGATATTGCCAGTAATATGCCGATAGCGTATGTCAATGTGACTATTCCCGGCACTACTATTGGCACCGCTACGGATAGTTTAGGCCGCTTTAGCATTAGCACACGAGAGAGTGGAAAAAAACAGCTACGGTTTTCGAGCATAGGCTACCAAACACGTGTTTTCAGAATTGAAGATTTAGAAAGCCCAGTGGAGGTATTAATGATACTCAATACCACCGCTTTGGACGAGTTTGTGGTAAGACCTGGCGAAAATCCAGCGTGGGCTTTATTAAGAAAAGTTCATAAAAATTCCGACGAAAACAACCCCTTAAAGTACCCCGAATACAAAGCAGAATTTTACACCAAAACCAAGATACACTTTACTGACATTGAGCGTACTAAAGAGAAAGAAAACCATAATGATAGCACCGCAAAAAAAGGTTATTTGAATTTACTGATGTTGGAAAATGTCGGTAATTTCTATTTTAAAAATGGGCAGCAAAAAGAGGTAGTTTTACATACCATTTCAAATTTACCCAAGATGTTTCCTGTCAACTTGGTTTTTATAAATAACTTAAACCCATTAGGATTTTACGACCCGTATTTTAGATTCAGACCAAGCTTTAGTTCATCTACAGGAAACAGGCCATTAAAGGAAAGAAACTATATTAACCCTATAAAACCGGGCGTTTTTAATCAGTACGATTTCCAACTGAAAGACACTTTAATCAACGAAACAGACAGTACTTTTTTAATTGCGTTTGAACCCTATCAAGGGAAATCCATAGATGCTTTAAAAGGTATATTGAAAATAAACTCAGACGGCTACGCCCTTACTTATTTAGAAGCGGAGCCCGCAGATACTTTACAAGCTCTCAGCTTTAAAATAACCCAAAATTATACCAAAGCAGGTACTAAATGGTATCCTACATTACGAGAAATCAAATTGGATTATCCGTATGAAGACAAAGGAAGAACGGGAATGCTTAGGATAGATTTTTCCAATATTTTCTCAAGTATTTCTGACACTATTCCTCGTAATGAAGTCTATTTTGATGGTGTAACCAGACAAATAGATAACAGAGCACATGAAATCAGCAAGAAGGATTTTGAGGAGATGAGACCTAGGGAGCTTTCTGAAAAAGAAAAACTGACCTACGCTAAATGGGATTTTGACGAAAAGCCAAAGCTAAAAAAAGCCCTTGAAGTGGCAGAATGGCCCTATAAATTGATAACGCCTACCGGTCCGTTCATGCTCACCTTTGACCAGTTTGGGATAAACTATCATGAGAAAATCAGAGCTGGTTTAGGCTTCCAAAACAACCTTACTAAAAATCCCAGGTTTGGGATAAGAGCTAGTGCTGGTTACGGTTTTGGTGATGAAAAATGGAAGTACAGAACCTCCGCATCTTTTCATATGACCAAAGACCGATATAATAAAATCACGGTTTATGATTTAAAGGACATTGGCCCTCCTGGGCAATTAACCTATCTTGGACATAATTACATCACGCCGTCTTCTAGGTTTATTTACTTTAATAGAAGAGGATATTTAGTAGACGAATATCGCAAAACGGGCATAGCCATTTATACCAGACCTATCAGGTGGACTTGGATAAGGTTTTATGCCGAAAACGATGATAAACAGGCTTTAAACTATGAAATAGGTGATAGCTTTGGCGATAAAACCGAGTTTAGAACTTATGGCTTTATGCTAAGGTTTGCACCCAGAGAAAGCTATGTAAGACAGGGACTCTTTGAAACTTTAGGAAACAGAAACTACCCTGTCATTAACCTAAACGGTCAACAATCCTTTGACCGAAATAGTAATCAATCCTTCATAAAGACAGATTTGGGCATCACGCAGCAGTTTAGATGGGAAAAGATGGGTACAGATATCTTTATACTCTCTTTGGGATATGCCAGTGGTAAAATCCCTTATACTTATTTATTCAATAATCTTGGCAGCCAACGTCAGCTATTTGGCGGTACCAGCAGCGATTTTCAAGCAGGAAATCTAACCGAATATGCCTACAATCAATCTGTTAGTTTAAACTGGATTCACAGTTTTGGGAAAAACATTTTCAGACTAAAAACCAAATGGTCGCAACCAGAAATAGCCATTGGTCATAGGTATGCTTGGAGTAATTTAAGTTCAGACATTCAAAACTCCGAAATGAATTTAAAAGACTTTTCTAATGGGAATTTTGAAGCCAATCTGTACTTATATAACCTTGTCAGATTTAAGTTTTTCGGCGTTTATTATGGTTTAGGAGCTAAAACCGCTTATAACTACTCCAAAGATTTTATAGGCACCTCTAGATTTGCCATAAGACCTACTATTTCATTAGCCCTATTTTAATGAGTGCAAAAGGCAACTTTTTCAGCAAAGTCTAGTACACATTTTCTACAGCCACTTCTATAAGTGCATCTTTAAATCAAAAAGCATCCGTTTAACATTTTTTACGTCTTGAGGAACGACAGAATACTTAACTTTATCCTAATTCTCAAAAAATGACAAAAGCCATCTTCATCAGTTTGTTCCTTTGTGCTGCTACCGTGGTTACCCAAGCACAAGGATACTATCCTAATTTAAGCCCACATACGATGCTTATTCAGGAGGTGGGTCATACAGAAATTGTACTAAAATACGACAGACCAGCGGCTAGAGGCAGAAAGATTTTTGGTGAGCTTATTCCTTACGGCAAACTATGGAGAACTGGAGCCGCCTATGCTACCACCATCTCTTTTAGCAAAGACATCAGAATAGAGGACCAAACTGTAAAAGCTGGTAATTATGCCCTCTTTACCATCCCAAATGAACATAGCTGGGAGCTTATCCTAAATAAGGACACCACCCTGTACGGAGCATACGATTACAATAAAGAACTTGACGTTTTGAAAGTGAGCTCTCCCGTTAGGAAACTTGAAAATTATCAGGAATCATTAACCTTTAGCTTTGATATTATTCCAAACGACGCCATATTATCTATAGCCTGGGAAAACACTTTGGTCGCATTTTCTATTGAAACGACTACCAACGAGGACGTCATGAAATATGTAAACGACTCCCTTTTAACGGAAAAAGAAACCATTGCTGATAGATATATAGGAGCTAGTTCCTTTATGACTACCTATAACATGCCCCTTGAAACGGCCTTGAAATTGGTAAATCTTGGATTCGACCGCGAGGAAACAGAATATGCCTATAGCGTAAAACAGGATATTTTAACGAAGCTGGGCAGAAAAGAAGAAGCTAGAACACAAATTCACAAGGCATTGGACTTCATTAAAAACAGAAGCACCTATTCCAAGGAGGATAAAGAGCTTTCAATTATAGCATGGAATAAAAAACTAGAAAAACAGCATTGATTTAAAACTGAGCAATAACTTTAGTAATTTTCAAAGATTTTTAACTATTAACCTTTTACGATGAGAAAACCAACACAATTTAAATGGTTAGCTGTTCTTTCAGCTTGCCTAATTCTTTGTGGTTCGGGTCTACAAGCCCAAAGCAAACAAGAGAAAAAAATATCAAAACTGAAGACCAAGCTTGAAAAAGCGATGGCCGAAACAGAAATCACGGAGCCCGTAGTGGCTATGGTGAAAAAGGATTTACCCGCAACCGTAAAAGGAGCTTCTGTTGAGGGTATTACCGAATATACATTGGCCAACGGCATGAAGGTTTTACTTTTCCCTGACCAAACCCAACAAACCGTTACCGTAAATATTACTTATATGGTGGGTAGCCGCCATGAGGGTTATGGAGAAACAGGAATGGCTCACCTTTTAGAACACATGGTGTTTAAGGGTTCTCCTAGACATACAGATATTCCGAAGGAACTCTCTGATCATGGTGCAAGACCTAACGGAACTACATCTGTAGACCGTACCAATTATTTTGAAACGTTCAATGCTACGGAAGAAAACCTAAAATGGGCATTGGATTTAGAATCTGATAGAATGGTGAATTCTTTCATCAAAAAAGAAGATTTAGAGTCGGAATACACCGTAGTGAGAAATGAGTTTGAAATGGGTGAAAACAACCCCAACAGCGTACTTTCTCAAAGGATAGTTTCTGCGGGTTATGTTTGGCATAATTACGGAAACTCTACCATTGGTTCACGTGAAGATTTGGAGCGAGTGCCGATTGATAAGCTTCAAGATTTCTATAAAAAATATTATCAGCCAGACAATGCTATTTTGATAGTAGCAGGAAAAATTGATCCTGAAGCTACATTAAAAATGATCAATGAGTATTTTGGTGGAATACCAAGACCAACAAGAGTACTGAGCGACACGTATACCAAAGAGCCTGCTCAAGACACAGAGCGAAACATTACCCTTAACCGTATGGGAGATGTGCAGTTTTTAGGTGCTATGTATCACGTACCTCCAGGAACGCATGCAGACTATGCGGCGGTGGATGTTATTTCTGACGCATTGGCTTCTGCTCCGTCGGGCCCTTTGTACAAGGCAATGGTAGACACTAAATTGGCTTCACAAGTCTTTGGCTATGCTAGGTCACTTAAAGAGCCTGGTTACAGTTATTTTGGTGCGGTAGTGCCTAAAGACAATGACATTAAAGAAGCTAGAAAAGTATTTTTAGAGACTATTGACAAGGCCATAGAAACTGGATTTACCCAAGCTGATGTAGACAGAGCAAAATCTCAAACGGCTAAATATTTAGGTCAAGTAGCAAGAGATTCGGAAGCTTTTTCTAAAATGCTGACAGAGTTTATAGCCCTAGGAGACTGGAGAACTTTCTTCCTGTTTAGAGATGCGGTAGAAAATGTAACGCTTGAAGATGTAAACAGAGTTGCTAAAAAGTATTTCAAAGGCTCAAACAGAACCGTAGGTCAGTTTATTCCGACTACAGCACCAGACAGAGTAAATGTACCTGAAGCACCAAATGTAGCCGCTTTAGTAAAAGACTATAAAGGCAAAGAAGTAGAAGAAGTAACGGAGGTTTTTGAGGCTACTACAGATAATATCGACAGCAGAAACACTATTGGTAAGCTAAGCAACGGCATGAAATACGCTTTGCTTTCTAAAGGCACAAGAGGAAATGTAGTATCTGCCAGCATGACCATAAGAGCGGGAACCAAAGAGAGCCTAACAGGCATAGGCATGACCGATAACCTTACGGCATCTATGCTAATGAGGGGTTCTAAAAACCTTGACCGTCAGGCTATCAAAGACAAACTGGATGGCATGGAAAGTTCTGTGAGTATTGGAGGTGGAGCCAATACCATTTCGGTGGGCATTAATACCACTAAAGAGCATTTATCTGAAGTGCTTGCTTTGGTAGAAGATGTTCTTAAAAACCCTGCTTTTGACCAAACCGAGTTTAGTAATCTTAAATCAGAAATGAAAACTGGTTTAGAATCGCAGCAAAACGAGCCTATGCCATTGGCACAATTGGTTTTCAGAAAGACCATGAGTCCTTACCCTAAAGGTGATGTACGTTATGTACCTTCTATACCTGAGCAGTTAGAAATGCTAGATGCCGTAACTATTGATGGCATGAAAGCTTTGCATAGCAAACTTTACGGAATGTCTAATGCTACAGTTTCTATTGTAGGAGATTTTGACCAAGAGCAAATAGTAAAAGAATTGGAGAAGCGTTTTGGTGCTTGGAAAAACCCGACGCCCTTTGTAAGAATAGCGAACGATTATCTTCCTAATCCAGCTGGTGGCACTAAAATAGAAACACCAGACAAAGCCAACTCGCTGATGCTGACGGGTATCAATCTTAAAATGACAGATGCCTCTCCGGATTATCCTGCTCTTTATGTAGGAAACTATCTTTTAGGCGGTGGATTCTTAAACAGCCGATTGGCCATGAGATTACGTCAAAAAGAAGGTATTTCTTATGGTGTTGGTTCTCAGTTTTCGGCTTCGTCTATAGATGAGACGGGGTCTTTTATGACTTACGCCATCTTAGCTCCTGAAAACTCTGAAAAGGCCGAAGCTGCTATTAAAGAAGAAATCAACAAAGTCAGAAACGAAGGTTTTACAGCAGATGAATTACAAAAAGCTAAAGAAGGTCTGTTACAAAGTCGTCAATTATCAAGGTCGAAAGACGATGAACTAGCCGGAAAACTAAACGGTTACCTGTACTTGGACAGAACCATGGATTACGATGCCAATTTTGATGCAAAACTTAACGCTCTTACGCTAGAGCAAGTAAACAATGCCTTCAGAAAGCATATAGACCCATCAAAACTTACGCTAGTAAAAGCAGGTGATTTTGAAAAGAAATTTTCTGAAGAAGCTCCAGCACAAACTGCACCAGCAGGAAAACTTTCTGGAGCGGAATAGGCTTTTAGCTATGATTAGTCCCGATAGCCATCGGAGAAAGAGACTGCCATTTGGTGGTCTCTTTTTTTTATACCATTACGGGTATAATTTAGTAGACTCAAGGGCAAAGTATACCCGATTGGGTATAAAATCAATTAGCTATAAATGTCTATATTTTAGATACATACCTGGGAAAAGTAAGTGAAAAAGCCGCTTCCAATTTATTTCAGAATTATCTTATCGGGTAATGTAGGTTTCTTGACAGATCTTTTGAAGGGCTCTATTTTCTCTACTTCAGTTTTTAACATAAAATCTGGCTTTTCAATAATTTCAAAGTCATCCGGTAATAGGTTTGAAATACCTTCCTCGCCCCAATTATTACGCAAAAGCATATTGTTGGGCTTAAGCAACCATCCATTTTTATTAAATGTGAAATACTTATTTGGAACTTCTAATTGTGAAAAAGCATACGGATAATCGCTGAAAGGGGAGTTTCTATTGGCAACATTCTTATTGAAAATGAGCAGCGGTAAATCAGTAACTAGCTTATATTCATCCGTAAGGCTGTCTTTCTGTAATAAATCTCTAACTATGGCTTTATGGAAAAAGCCGTCAACCGAGCCATCATCCAAACTTACTTTTCCTAAGTAATAATTTCGAATTTCATTCATTTGAAATATAATGAACCCATTTTCGGCAGTAGTTCCGTTAACTAATGAAACCAAGAAATTTCGGAATGAATTGTCATATGCACGTCGGCGGTTTTTATAAATTTTCTTTAAATCTTTTACCAAATTTACTTCCAGGCTATCGAAGAACTTATTGGTGGCTTGATAGGTAAGTTTCCCATCCGACTCAAAAAAATCGACGTCCACTTGTAGTTTATAGCCTAAAGCCTTGTTAACAATCAAAAGTGGCTCTCTAGAATAGGCTGTTACGATTGATTGCGTTTTGTCATAATCTAATTTTATTACGCCCGGATTTAAGATTTCGCATTTACTAGCGAAAGGTGTGTCGCCCAAAAGTCCATCTTGAAAAATTCGCCACTTTCTTCTCCAAAATCTGTCCATTTTGGCGGTAACCCTTATTTCAGCAAGGTCTGTTCTAGATTCTAGGCGGAACAGTACTTTTTTGCTTTTCCCATCTTGACTTAATGTTACTTTCCCAGGCTTAAAACCAACGAAACTAGCCACTAATTCTAATTTTTGAAGATAGGCAGGTACCCAAAGTTTGTAATTGCCCAAAGTGTCGGTCGTGCTAAAAACGGACGTGTTATTTAAATATACTGTTGCAAAAGGAATTGGGTTTTCCGCAGCATCTACTACCCTCCCAAAAATCAAAATGTTATTGCTTTGTGCTTTTGCACCTATTTGAAATGCAAAAATCAAGAGTAGCACTAAACAACTTATCCTTTTAACTATCAACACTTTATGCGTTTCTGCACTTTGGTTTAAAAAATCATTTAACAATAATGCTGAAATTCAAGGGATTTAAAGACTCGAAGGAGATGTTTTTTTTACTGATTCATGTCCGTTTAAATTTGGCTAATTTCTTTTTTTAAAACGGTCCTATTTTTATGGGGATACTACACTAACCATTTGAATATAAACCCTTTTGACTAAAATATTTCGTTATCTCGGATTATCTGCGGGAGACTAGAAAATTGGTAAAGTTTATAGAACAGTGCAGCGTTCAATTTTATTATTTTTATAGAGACTGACTTTAGTGGTCTCTTTTTTTGTGGTTGGCTTTCTTAGAGCCCCTAGGGAGACTCGAAAGGTTTATAAGACCATGAAAAAGAAACCGAAAATGTGGCAAAAGCCAATCCTGAATTAGTGGCGAAACTAAAGAATAATTTAAAGAGCGGAGGCAATACCAATATTAAGCTCTTAAAGCCATTTTCTTATATCGAAGTTACGTTAGATTAAGAAATAGATGACGGGTTTTGTGCGTTAAGCAATACCTTTGAGCTTTATTATAAAATTGTTTTAATAGCCCACAGGTTCTAAAGACAAACACTCATCAGTTCCAATCTATCTACATGCAACAAGCATTTATGAAACTAAAAACAATCTTCGTACTTAGTTTTATCAGTTTTTATTTGAGTGGTCAATCCTACCAAACCGTAAAAAAAGTAGTTAGTCTGCATGACGAACAGAGCTTTTATTTGAATTCTGCCACTAGAATTGGTGGCAAAACAAAGAATTCAATAAAAATAGATTTACCTAAAAACACGGTTCAATGGTTTTATTCATTCACTACCAGTCCAAATGAAAGCGAGGCCAATCCGCTGAATAAAAACCTAAAATTAGGGCTTCAACTAACCAATTTACTTTTAAACAGTGCCATAGAAAGTACCACCATTGGCCTCACGGCTAAGGCCGCTTTTCAAGTTTTGAAACCCACGGGTGCTGGTGTGGTGGATATTTACTTAACCGATTTAGAAGGTCATAATCAATTTATAAAAAAAGACATTCTAGGCTTTTGGCCCAATTCAGACCCTAAAACATACAAAGAAGGAAGCAGAGAAAACGCTAAAGATGGCGTAGTGATGGTAGATGATTTAAAATCGGGTTCGGTGTATTTATGTTTTAAAAACCCAAGTTCTTTGGAGGGCGTTTTTGTAACTATTGAAGTGTCTGCTATCGTAGCGGTAGAAGAATATGTGGATGTTTGGAGCACAGTAAGTAAGCAAAACCTAAGCATCGAATGTCTAAATTCTTTCCTGAATAAGAATGAAACAGCAAAGCTAATCTGCAGCTGTAGAACCGACAAAATAATTAAAAAATATACGCCTAAAGCATACAACGCTTTTAGCCAAAACGAGAAAACGCTGATTCTCAAAAATGAATTAAATGCCTGTTATAATGAAACAGAAAACATGACCCAAAATGACCGCATTAAGTCCATAGAGGAAGAAATCAGAGGATTTGCTGCGGTAAAAGACTATAAGAAGTTAATCCTAAAATATGAAGAATTAATAAGTCTTGGCGTAGAAAATGACACTATTTATAATGCCATTGGACATTACAATTTATTGATCAAAAACTTCAAAAAAGCAAAAGAATACCTCACCATTGGCTTGGGCAAAAATGCCAATAATTTATTACTGCAGAGCAATCTAGCCCACTACTATCTATTTACTGGAGAGGTAAAAAATGCCGAAAACATATATCTAAAATATGCCAAGTCCAAAATCACAAAAAAAACCACATGGAAAGATGT
>NZ_JBSRVI010000049.1:0-11562 GCF_055134445.1 Arcticibacterium sp. | reverse complement strand
AGTGCTTATCGTCATTGTGGTGTTCGTGCTTTGTTTCCAAAGAATCCATGTCTACTACAAACTCCTCTTGTCCGATAGTTTCTTCATTAATATGGTTTCCATTTGCGTCATGCTCGTGCCCATGCTCCTCCGTAGTTTCTGATTCTGTATCGTTACACGATGTCATTAAAAAAGTTGAAACTGTTATTATTGCGAATGCTATTCTTGAAATTTTCATTATCTTTTTATTTTAAGTGTTATAATTGATGTTTTAATAATTGAGCTTGTTGTAGATGAAGCTCCTTTTCCATTTGCAGCATTTTATCTGATGCATTTCTATAAAACTTTAGCTCTAAGTAATATTCCATAAACGAATACTGTCCTAATTTATAGGCTTCAAATAACAGACTCTCGCTATTTAAATCCCCCATTACTGCCCTATATTGATTGTATTTTTCAAGCATTAACTCATATCGAATGTAAGTTTCTTGAAATTCTGTATGAAGCGAAGAACTGATAATTTGAGTATTGGATTGCTGATAATTATAGTGAGCTTGTGCAGCTTCTACTTTGTACTTACTATTCCATAGTGGAATGGAAATGCCTCCATAAAATCCTGAATAATTATTACCTCTAACTCCTTGATAATTAAGTCCAAATGCCATGTTTGGTAAGGTTTTACTTTTCTCCAATTTAATCTTTAAAAGCGAAGCCGTTTCATTCGCCTTCAATTCTTGGAAACGAGGGTCGCTTGTCAATTTATCATTCCAAAGATTTTCTATTGTACCAATTTCGGTTGGCAAGATTATTTGTGAAGAAATGCTTTCAATAGGATTCCCCCCGTTCAAGGTTTTGAGTTTGGACATTTCGATTTGAATGTCGCTATCAATTTGTTCAACAATAAATTGCCCTTGCATCCAAGCAATTTTAGCCTTATTCAAATCTAAAATACCTACTTGCTCTTTGTCAAAAAGTTCTTTAGTTTGGTCGAAAACCCGTTTGCTCTGGGTTCTTCTTTCTGACTCTATCGCCCTTTGTTTTTGGAAGAAAGCGAGTTCTATTAAATTGTTTTTTGCTTTTAATAAAACCTCTTGTCTTCTTTTGGCAAAAGCCGACTCTAACTGTTCAGTTTTAGACAAATTCCATTTGTCACGTGCAGCATATACTGTAGGATATTCAAATGATTGTGAAATTTGAAATTCGGTATAATCTCCTGGTGTCTTTTTCCCAAAGGGTAAATAAAACCCAGAAAACTGCGGGTCAGGTAAATTATTGGTGCTCTTGTTTTCGAGTTTCTGGCTGTTAATGTATGATTGATAGCCTTTTAACTCTGTATTATTTTGTTCTATTTCTTCTAATAATTTCTCAATGGTTGAAGATTGTGAGAAACCATTAATAAAGAACAGGCACCCGCAAATTGCGAATACGATGTGTTTATACATTGTTTGAAATTTTAGGTTTATTCTGATTTTTTTATAGAATACTACCCTAGGTAAAGTATTCCGAAACTATTAACCTAAAGAAGGGGGGCCTCGGGAGTCGAGGGTAGTGCGGTATGGATTAAAGTAAATATTGGGCGGATGATACACCGCTACCTTTTTAGCTACATTGAAGCTTATAAAAACTCTAGGATGATTATGAAAAATAGCTGTATTTACAAGATTTTTAACGGTGAGTTTCTTAACAGCACTTTCGTTTGTTACCAAAACGTCATTAGTAACTACCGAATGTATATGAAACTCCAAAAATAAATCTAAAAGTCCTGTTTTAGGACTTTCTTCATCTGAATCATCGTGATGATGACTATGGCTAGCACCATGGGCAATGACCTCATGAGAATGGTGCTGATGATGCCAATGAGGGAGTACCTGATGCAAAAGCAATAGGCCAAAGATGCCTAAAAAGAAAAGTGCCTTTATTTGCTTATGTTTTTGCATGAACTGCGAATATACAATTTATAAAGTAAAGCTGTTTTTTTTACACATATTTATTAGACAAGTATTGCACCATTAGTTATCTTAAAGCATGCCTATTAGTTCTTTGGCTTTTATTCTATTAAAATCACCTTCTGGAGATATTTTATCATGAACCATAAAGTAATGATACCCTTTACTTGGTAAGTCTTCCCATTTGTTACCCAAACGCCTCTTTGAATCACTATCTGGATTATCTCTATCATCACACTTCTTTTCTAGTAGAATTAGATTACTTAATTCTGACAATATAAAAAACACTCAAATAATGAAGAATATGCCATTCTTGAGGTGACGGCAATATTAAACAAACTTCAAGTATCGTCTCTACCAGAAATCACAATGGCATATCCTGACTACTACGATAGAAAGGGGAGGTGAATACTGGAAATTAATCTTTATTTAGAACAAATTACTTCCCTTGTGGCCAAAACTATCCTGCACTTTTTTACTTAATGTAAAACTCTTTGAACTTCACTGATTCGCTCATTTTATCGTTTTTGAGTATAACTCTGTCATATTCGTTTGCTATTGTTTATTGAAATAGGAGTAACAAGAATCCATGAAATTCAAAGAAGTCTCCAGAGTTAAAGTAGTTGCAATACTACCCTAATCAGAACATTCTTATTTGATTTTTTGTTTAGAAATGGATAAAAAAGATAGCTCCATAACTTGAATTTAATAGTCCACAAGTACATATTTTACGAAACATTTTATTGCTTCAATTTTATTTCAAAAAGAATCCCCTATTGCATAATTATCGCAGTCTTTAGGGGACAATTAGGGGTATTTTAAGGTGACTTTGAAGATAAAGCAGACAAAAGGTAAGAGGGAGGGTTTGTTTTAACAAGGGGCATGAAGTATTCCCAGTTAAATTAATCACTGTCTGAAAAAAAGTAAGGCTTCACTAACAAGTTTAATGAAATTTGAAATGGATGATTTATTTACAAGCTTTGGTACATGAAAAAAGTGAACTGTCAAGAATCAAATGGTTTATGAATAAAGTGCGAGTGTTTTGTATGTTGTTTTTTTTGGCTTTTGCCTTTAATGCTCAGTCTCAATCTGCCATAGAGATTAGAGTTAACCTGGCGGGTTACCCAAGCCATATGCCCAAAAAGGCTCTTATTCTTAGCAAAGGAGCCTTAGACAATCCTGTAGTGCTTCTAAAAGATAAAAATGGAAAAACAATTAATGAGTACACCTGCACACCACATATAAAGTCATGGTATCCATTTTCTAATTATTACAGTGCGGATTTTTCAGACTTTCATAAAACAGGAAATTACTATTTTGAATTAAAAGAAAGTGAAGTTCAAAGTCATGATTTTACCATTGGTCCTTATCCAGCATGGCAAGAAGATGTGGTTAGTTTTATTCGAACACAACGATGTGGTTTCAATCCGTATACCCAAGAGTTTTGTCATCAAAAAGACGGTTTAAGTTTCTTTGGAAAGCGATTAGATTCCACCAGAATAGATGCCACAGGTGGCTGGCACGATGCCGGTGACCAGTTAAAATATCTTATTACCAGTAGCAACACGGCTGCCAGATTACTCATGGCATATCAAATGAATCCAGATGGTTTTCTTGATGAAGTAGATGCTAGAGGATTAAAAGGTAATAATCAGTTACCAGATGTGCTTGATGAAGCAAAATGGGGACTGGAATGGCTATTAAAACTACACCCAAGTGCTGATGAACTTTACCATCAGGTGGCAGATGATAGAGATCATAGAGGCTTTAAACTACCTCACGAAGAAAATGCAGATTATGGATGGGGACCAAATGACTACAGACCGGTTTATTATGCTACAGGTGAGCCACAGGGGCTATCCAAGTACAAAAGCCGGGCCACAGGAATTGCTAATTTAGCAGGTCGTTCGTCGGCAACCTTAGCCTTAGGCTATCAAATCTTTAGCCAGTTTAAGGCGTATGAAGTGTTTGCTCAATCATGTCTGAAAGCTGCACAGGAACTTTACACCATGGGAAAGCAGCAAGAGGGTTATCAACAAGGCAACAGTTTTGGAGCACCCTATCGCTACGAGGAAAACACTTGGGCAGACGACATGGAGTGGGCTGCGGCCTGTTTGTATAAGATCTCCAAAGAGAAAAAGTATCTTAAAGATGCAAGAGCTTACGCAAAAATCATTGGCAACTGGTCTTGGATGGAGCGGGATTCTGCTAGTCATTACGAAATGTATCCCTATGTAAATATGGGGCATTACGCCTTGTGGCAAGTTGGTAATGCAAAAGACAAAAAAGAGATGATAAATCATTACGAACACAACCTAGAAAACATAAAAAAGAAAGCAGATCAAAACCCGTATGGTGTAGGCCATCTGTTTATATGGTGCTCTAATAATCTGGCGGCAGCAGTGGCCACTCAAGCTATGTTATATGAAGAAATGACGGGCTCAAAAAAATATCGTTCGCTCATGCAAGATCATCTGAATTGGCTATTGGGATTAAACCCTTGGAATTCTAGTATGATTACAGAAATTCCAGAAAATGCAGATACACCCGTGGATGTACACATGCCATTTTGGAGAATTTATAAAAAATCCATCAAGGGAAGCCTGGTTGATGGGCCGCTTTGGTCTACCATTCACGATAACATGTTAGGGATTACCCTGTCTGAACCTGATGAATACAGTCACTTACAGCCCAAACACATCAAGTATATGGATGATTGGTCAGATTATAGCACCAATGAGCCAACGCTAGATGGTTCAGCAGAATTACTTCTTATTTTAATTAAGATGAGTAGTGAATAAAATCTATTTAAGTCTCCTCTTTTTTCTAATTAATATATCTATTAATGCTCAGCATGTGATCGATGCACAAGGGGCAATTATTAGAACTGATACCTCGAAGAAAAACATTTACCTATGCTTTACTGGCCATGATTATGTGGATGGTTTTGAACATGTCATGAGTGTACTAAATAAACAAAAAGTAAAAGGCTCATTCTTTTTTACTGGTGATTTTATTAGGGCTAATGAGGATTTAGTAAAGGCCATTGTAAAAAAAGGACACTTTGTTGGAGCTCATTCTGATAAGCATCTTTTGTACTGCGACTGGACTAAAAGAGATAGCCTTCTACATTCTGAAAATAAAATCAAAGAGGATATCTTACACAATCTTGAAACCTTGAAAAGACTTAAGATTCTTCCAAAGTACTTTATGCCGCCATACGAATGGTACAATAAAAAAGTGGTGGAAATAGCCACAGAATTAGATCAAATAACTGTAAATTTTTCACCGGGAACTCGTAGCAATGCCGACTATACCACTCCTGATATGCCAAACTATATCACAAGTAATGCTATTTTAGAAAGCATATATACCTATCAAGAATCCCACAATATGAATGGCTTTCACTTGCTAATTCATCCTGGTACTAGCCCGAAAAGAGAGGATAAATTCTATTTATACCTAGATGAACTCATTAATAAATTAAAAAATGAAGATTATCATTTTTCGAAGTTCTAGTTTTTGACTAAACATACATGTGAAATTCTCATAAAAAGAATAAATAAATAATGCTTCAAAAAAGTTTTACTCCTTCGATAACGGGATTCCGTTAAGTATAATTACCATTCCCTAAAAATTTTAAGGACTTAAGAATAAAGGACTTAACTTCATGTGTCACTAGTTTTGAAGACATTTGAGAAGTCCTTATAGTATTTAAACCCGGATTATGCGTTGAGGAATTGTTATGAGTAATTAAAGTGCAATAAATCAGACAATTAAAGGAAATTAGCATAGCGTTTACCCTGAGCTAATGTCGAAGGGCTACGGTGATTGAGTTTAAATGGGTGTAGCCTGTGCTGAGCTTGACCAAGTATATTGATTTGAAGCAGTTTAGCTACGGCATAAATTGCCTAATGCATAAAGCGGGTTAATCTAAAACTTATATTAAAATGGGAAATCAGAATAATGAACCATCTCCAGAGATGATTATGCAAATCGGTACAGGTTTTTGGCCATCAAAAATCTTGTTGACAGCTGTAAATTTTGAATTGTTTACACTTTTGGCTCAAAAAGGAAATATGACTGGCAATTCCATTAAAAAAGCTTTAAAACTTGGATGTACGGATAGGCATCTTTTTGATTTCCTCGATGTCTTGACAAGTTTCGGATTCTTAAGTCGAAAAGGTTTGCTGGAGAGTGCTGAATATTCAAACGGAACCGATTCTGACATTTTCTTAGACAAAAACAAACTGTCTTACATTGGAGGGATTTTGGAAATGATGAACAACCGGCTCTACGGATTCTGGGGGAATTTAGATGAGGCACTTATCTCAGGAAAAGCACAAAATGAAGTCAGCATTGGAGAAAAACCTATTTTTGAATTGTTGTACAGCAGTCCTGATTTGCTAAAAATATTTGTCAATGGCATGACTGGCATGCAAATGGGAAACTTCATAGCATTGGCTCAAGGTTTCGATTTTTCAAAATATGATACCTTCTTGGATGTGGGCGGTTCCGCAGGAGTGATGTCTCTCATGGTGGCCAAGCATAACCCTAATATGACTTGTAAAACATTCGATTTACCGCCAGTTGAATCCATTGCGAATGAAACAATTGAAAAGTTTCAATTAGCCGACCGTGTTAAAGCGATTAGCGGTGATTTCTTTGCCGAAGAATTGCCAAAAGCAGATGTGGTGGCCATGGGCAATATACTTCATGACTGTAATGAGGAAAATAAAATCAAGCTGATTCAAAAAGCTTATGATGCCTTGCCTGATGGAGGTGTATTTATTGCCATTGAAGCCGTGATAGACAATGAAAGAAAACAAAATGCTTTTGGTATGATGATGAGCTTGAATATGCTGATAGAAACCGCCGATGGCTTTGATTATACCTTTGATGATTTTAATAAATGGACGAAACAAGTTGGATTTAAATCAACTTCTATAATGCCATTGACAGGACCTTCAAGTGCGGCTATTGCTTATAAATAAGTTTGTTCAATTATTCCACAATCAGTTTAGAATATCTGCTTCTTAGTGGTAAAATGGTGTTTTTGAATTGATTCAAGGGAGTTTGGTGTATCGTATACAATAACGATCCTAATAGCCCTAAGAGTCGCCGCTGTTACCTGAGTCACATCTAGCCAATGTTATCGGTATTGCGATATATGCTTAGAAATAAACTTAATAATTAATAACAGGGAAGCTTAAAACTGATTAGAATAAAAATGAAACAAAACAATTTTTTGGGAGTCTTAATATTTTTAGCATCAACTTTATTTGTCAGGTGCAAAAATTCGAGTGACTCTCAAGAAACTTCATCCGCAAAAACAGAATTGACAGTAGACGAAAAGGAAACTGCAAAAACAGAAATTTCGAATACCAATACTCAAATCGTTTCAAATTTGAATGCCTTTGATGCTGAGGCGGCAATGCAGGGATACTAAAAGAATGTTAAGAGTGTGAGTGTAGTGGGTGCGACTTCAGATTATCAAATTTTGGAAAATGACTTGAAAGAATCATTTTCAGCTTTAAAATCATTCTCATTGACGAAATTAAGTGAGGATTTCCTATTTATATCAAAAACTTCTGTGCTTTGTACTTGGACAGGAACACTAGAAGTTGAACTTAAAACTGGCGAACGCTTTAAGAATGACATCCATACGACGAGTTTACTTTATAACAAAATAGACAATAAATGGAAAATTGTGTATGAGCACGCTTCTGAAACCCCAGCAAAACCAGTAGCGTAAAAAGCTAGAAAAAAACATTACTGCCAATCGAGAAGACTGCTCCAGAAGTAGTAACTGAAGGAGTACGCCTCTGGTACGCCGCCAGCCCCATCATACCCCAATTGCATTACGGCAATTCCATTGTGGACAACATACGGCACTAGGTGTGCTCGTCTTTATACCACGGTTCATTAAATCTCTGGTTGTAAGCAGTGATAATGATCCAACATGCCCTCATAATTTTAACTTTTCTAGCTTGATGGTAATCTTTAATTCCGATAGCTATCAGTATGCTTTTGTGCTGCTAGGCAAGCCTAGTGCAGCCTCCCATTCTTATAAGACCACGGCTTCATCGGAACGCTTGCCCCAAGTCTAATCAGATTCTTTAGCTTACTTTCGGGTTTTTTACAGACTTTGCGTCCCCATCACTCCAATACAATATCTCAACCTGTTTCTAAAGAGATGCATCTCATATCCTATTCGTTTGGCTTCTTCTTTTGACTTGTAATAGATACTAAAACCATTTGTATAGCAGACAAATAACAAGCCTTTTCTTTTGAATTCTTTATCCACCAACTGGTCAAGCATAATGTTTGAACTCAGTGGACTGCCTTGTGGGATTGCCATTGCCGCTTGCTTAGCTTTGGGTTACGTCTCTCTCGCTTATTTATGGAATGGCGACACCCAGTCTATCAGCCTTTGGATTGTTCCGTTAAAGACCTAAATTCGCCATTCCATGCACACACATGGCATGCAACGTTCATGCCCCGCAAAATCTTGGACAGGGCATGTATGCGGAGCCAATGGCAGTAATGCCAAAAACAGAATGTAATTTAAGATTGGCAGTCGTCATAAAAAGAAATTAATGCAAATGAATTGGATTCTATTAATTATTGCTGGACTATTTGAAGTAGCCTTTGCGGCTTGTCTTGGAAAAGCAAAAGAATCAACAGGAATTGAAACAACTTATTGGTACATAGGGTTTTTGATTTGTTTAGGAATAAGTATGTTTCTACTTGTAAAAGTGACTCAGCAACTACCAATAGGAACTGCATATGCAGTTTGGACAGGAATTGGTGCTGTAGGGACAGTTTTGGTTGGAATGCTAATTTTTAAGGAACCAGCCACATTTTGGCGATTATTTTTCATTACAACATTAATTACCTCCATTATTGGGCTGAAAGTAGTCTCACATTAATCTTAAAAAAAAATAACATATACTGCTAATAATTAGCCCCGAATGTAGGGATTAAGGTTTCGGTGCTTTCGATAAACTCATCAAGGATTCATTCGAGTCTCGATTGCTATCGGGATATTTTCTAATGAGTAAAGCGAAAGCGGGTTAAAGAAATAAATGTGCGATTCAAGTCACACACAATCAATAAAAATACTTTAATCAAACTCTTAAAAAGTCTGTGCTAAACCGGCAAATGGGCGTTTCGGAAGCCTCTACTAATTATATAGGTGTGCGTGTGTGTCATTTAAAAAGTAGCACTAACCAACTCTATTGTGAAAGCGATGGGAATTCAACCAAATCTAAAAATAGCCTAAAACACTTTTAACTTCTTCCTTATACTTTCGACCAACAGGTATTGAGATACCTTTCAAATCTAATTTACTCGGCGAAAATGAATCAATAAAATTGAGACCTACAATATATGAGCGATGCACCCTCAAAAACTTTTCTTTAGGCAATAATTCTTTTACTGCAGAAATACTTTTATAGGCAATAATTTCTTTATCAGTGGTTTTGACTTTTATATAGTTTTTAAGGCTTTCAATAAATATAATATCATTTATTGAAATTTTCTGAAGTGATTTTTCAACTTTCAAATAAATGAACATGTCATCATTAAGTTGCTCCTTTTCCAGTTCCTTAGTTTTTTCATTCGACTTTTGCCAACTTTTGAAGAACGTATATCCCAAAGGTATAATGACCGCCATATTAACATCTAATAGCGTATTCATGATTTCAGTAATAGCAAAGAAATTTGAAGTTTTGAAGCTTTGTAGATAATAGGGTTGAATAATATAAAAGAATACAACCCGCTGAATAAAGATGGAAACAAATACCAATAACAGAATAAGGAAAACGATGAACTTGCCATGTTTATTTTTAAGAAAATATTTAGGAAACAAGTGATACAAGGTTACATAGACCAAAATCATTCTGGCTGGAAGACTTAATATCTGAATCATAAAATTCCTATAATAATCGTAATCATAAGTTCCCCAAACCAAAGTGAAGAAACTCACAAAGACCAACCAATACAAAATGTGTTTGGTCATTGGGTAAGAATTCTCTTTCACAGAAAAAAGAGAGCATTTCATATTACTAAACTTCATTCGACCAAAATCAATAAAATAATCTTAATAACCAGTAATAATATACAAACAACCGTCAATATTGTACGAAAGACCACGAGGAATTACTAATTCTATAGTTGTTCAATTTATTATAAAGCCCACTCCTAAAGGTTATTCGATAAGCAGAAGTGGTTGTTTATATAATGCTTTTGGTAGTCATTCTTTGTCAGCATTAATATTGGGCAAACAAATTTTAATTTTCCAATATGAAAACGGTGTATAAAATATTTATCCCAACCCTATTATTGTTTTTACCACTTATTCTAACAGCTCAAAACATAACATTGAACAGCGTGGAACCACCAAATTGGTGGACGAATATGAAATATAATACGGTGAATTTATTGATTTATGGAAACAACATTTCTGAGTTGAAGCCTGAAATTGACTATCCTGAAGTAGAACTAGTTTCAATTGAAAAAGTAACTAATAAAAACTATTTATTTGTTACGATAAGAATAAATCCAACGGCTAAACCAGGAAATGTTGAGTTGAAATTCTACGATAAAAAGGAATTGTTAATAACTAAGGAATTTCCCATTCTTGAAAGAGAAAAAAATAGTGCTGAAAGAGAAAGTTACACTCAAAAAGATGCTATTCTACTCATAGTGCCGGACCGGTTCTCAAATGGCAATACTCAGAATGATATTTTACAATCAATGAACGAAAAAACCATAGACAGACAAAATGAAGATAAAAGACACGGTGGAGATATTCAAGGTATAATCAATCATTTGGATTACATAAAAACGCTCGGATTTACCCAAATTTGGAACACACCTTTAATAGAAAACGACCAACCGGAATACTCTTATCACGGCTATGCCTCAACGAACTTTTATAAAATTGACCCTCGTTTTGGTACCAACGAACAATTTAAAACCTTGGTGCAAGAAGCTCAAAAAAGAGGTATTGGTATGATATGGGATGTAGTTCTAAATCATTGCGGAGCGGAATATTATTTTATAAAAGACTTGCCATCCAAAGATTGGACTAATTATTCAACGAGTAAAACGCGAACCAATCACGCAAGAACCACTGTGACAGATATTTATGCGAGTGAGATTGATAAAAAAGAATATACCGACGGTTGGTTTGATGGTCACATGGCGGATTTAAACCAAAGAAATCCATTAGTAGCAAAATATCTGATTCAAAACACAATTTGGTGGGCGGAATTTGCCGGACTTTCAGGGTTTAGAGAAGACACTTTTTCTTATACGGATAAAGATTTTTTAGCAGAATGGACTAAAACGATACTTGAAGAATATCCCAATTTTAACATCGCTGGCGAAGAAATGTCGAGAATAGTGGCTCAAACAGCCTATTGGCAAAAAGATAAAGTAAATACTGACGGTTATCAATGCTTTTTGCCCACGCTCATGGACTTCTTGTTAAATGACAATATAGTTTCGAGCCTTAATGGTTCTAACCCTTGGTTTTCAACTTGGAGAGATACTTACTTTGGGATTGCTCAAGATTATCAATTTCCGCATCCTAATGACCAATTGATATTTCCGGACAATCACGATGTAG